>DASQLL010000396.1:0-7167 GCA_035630035.1 Pyrinomonadaceae bacterium
AAAGAACATCTCTCGCGCACCGCCGCCTCGCTCGGCATCCACCGCAACACGCTCTCGAAGCGCGTCGCGGACTACCGCACACAGGAGCGCGCGGCAAACAAACTTCGCCCGCGCAAATCCCCGCCCCGCCGCAAACGCTAATGTCGGAAACGCGAGCGTCGGCGAACGTGTCTCTGTCACTGTTACACGCTCGCTCACGCTCGCGTTTCCGACCCTACACACGCACAGTTGAACAACATTGTCGAGAATGCTATATTCTTAGCACTCCCGTTTGGAGAGTGCCAGAAACACGCGATTTTGCCAACAAAATCGAGGTGAATTGCGTCCGAACTCGTAGCACTCTCCGGGCGAGAGCGTCAGAAGGCAGGCTAGCGCAATCAAATTTAAACCCACAACTCATCCACGAGTTACTTGGAAAGGAGCTTTATGGCTACGAACATCAAACCGCTACACGACAGAGTGATCTTAAAGCGCATCGAGGAAGGCGAGCAGGTGCGCGGCGGCATCATCATCCCCGACTCGGCCAAAGAGAAGCCGCAGGAGGGCGAGGTGATCGCCGTGGGCGAAGGCAAGCGCAACGACGAAGGCAAGCGTATCGCGCTCGACGTACAGGCCGGCGACCGTGTGCTGTTCGGCAAGTACAGCGGCTCGGAGATCAAAGTTGACGGCGAGGAGTATCTCATCATGCGCGAGGACGAAATCCTCGGCATCATCTCGCGCGCCGGCGCGGCGAGCGGCAAGAAGGGCGGCAAGTAGTCTCTGACGAGACGGCTGCCGCTTTTCGTTTGCGAACAGTTTTGAAGAATTGATTCTCAAGGAGAGAAAACAGAAATGGCAAAGCAAGTAATTCATGGCGAGGAGTCGCGCGCGGCGATCCTGCGCGGCGTCAACCAGCTCGCCGACGCGGTCAAGATCACGCTCGGCCCGAAGGGCCGCAACGTCGTCCTCGATAAGAAATTCGGCTCACCCACGATCACCAAGGACGGCGTGACCGTCGCCAAGGAGATCGAGCTTAAAGACGCGATGGAGAACATGGGCGCGCAGATGGTTCGCGAGGTCGCGTCCAAGACCTCGGACGTGGCCGGCGACGGCACGACCACGGCGACCGTTCTCGCGCAGGCCATCTTTCGCGAGGGCGTGAAGACGGTCGCGGCGGGCGCGAACCCGATGGCTCTGAAGCGCGGCATTGACAAAGCCGTCGAGCGCGCGACGGAAGAGATCAAGCGCATGGCGAAGCCCGTGAAGGGCGACATGATCGCGCAGGTCGGCACCATCTCGGCGAACGGCGACCGCACCATCGGCGAGATGATCGCCGAGGCGATGAAGACCGTGGGCCGCGACGGCGTTATCACGGTCGAGGAGTCGAAGACGATGGAGACCGAGCTGCACGTCGTTGACGGAATGCAGTTCGACCGCGGCTACCTCTCGCCCTACTTCGTCACCGACGCCGAGCGCATGGAGGCGGTTCTTGAGAACGCTCTGATCCTCATCCACGAGAAGAAGATCAGCTCGATGAAAGACCTGCTCCCCCTGCTCGAACAGATTGCGAAGATGGGCAAGCCGCTCGTCATCATCGCAGAGGACGTTGAGGGCGAAGCTCTCGCGACTCTGGTCGTCAACAAGCTGCGCGGCACGCTCAACGTCGCCGCCGTCAAGGCCCCCGGCTTCGGCGACCGCCGCAAGGCGATGCTCGAAGACATCGCGATCCTGACGGGCGGCAAGGTCATCTCGGAAGACCTCGGCATCAAGCTCGAAAACGTCAAGCTCGAAGACCTCGGCCGCGCCAAGAAGATCACGGTGGACAAGGACAACACGACCGTCGTCGAGGGCGCGGGCAAGGACGCGGACGTTCAGTCGCGCGTCAAGACCATCCGCGCGCAGGTCGAAGAGACCTCTTCGGACTACGACCGCGAGAAGTTGCAGGAACGTCTTGCGAAGCTCGTCGGCGGCGTCGCGGTCATACGCGTCGGCGCGGCGACCGAGACCGAGCTGAAAGAGAAGAAGGCTCGCGTCGAGGACGCGATGCACGCCACGCGCGCCGCGGTAGAGGAAGGCATCGTGCCGGGCGGCGGCGTCGCGCTCGTGCGCGCCGCGAAGGCTCTCGACAAGTTCAAGGCGAACGAAGACGGCGAGGGCGATACGGACGAGCAGATCGGCGTCACGATTGTTAAGCGCGCGCTCGAAGAGCCTTTGCGCCAGATCGTCTACAACGCGGGCAAAGAGGGCGCGGTGATCGTCGAGAAGGTGCGCGAGAACAAGAAGGAGAACTTCGGTTACAACGCTGCGACCGAGACGATGGAAGACCTCGTTGAAGCAGGCGTGATTGACCCCGCGAAGGTCACGCGCACGGCGTTGCAGAACGCCGCTTCGATTGCGGGCTTGATGCTCACAACCGAAGCGCTCGTCTCGGAGCTTCCCGACGAGGATAACAAGATGCCCGCGATGCCGGGCGGCATGGGCGGCGGCATGGGCATGTAAGCAGGCCCACTGCTTCCGAATCGAAAGCGGCTTCGTTCATAGTTGAACGAGGCCGCTTTTTTTTGTCGGGAGCGCGGGCATCCCTGCCCGCCTAAGCGTGCTGCAAGCACGCTTCAAATCTTTCGTCTCTGCTCAAGCTTGAACATGAAGGAAGCGCTCTTCGCGCCTGCGGCGCTCAAGGCGGGCAGGGATGCCCGCGCTCCCGGCTTTAACGCACGTTCTCGGCGTTCGGGTTGGCCGCGAGGCGCATGCGTTCTTTGTCGAGGTCGCGTTGGACGTGTATGTAGAAGACGACCAGAACGACGACACCGACGATGAGGGCGACGATGATGACGGGATGATCTTTCGTGAATCCGACGACTCCGCCCGCGACGGTCGCCGCGAGTCCGGCGATGAAGGCCCAGAGACGCTTGACGCCGCCGACCGACGCTTGTAGGAAGTTTTGCTCTCCCGGCGCGGACTGGCTCACGCCCTGCTGCGAGCCGTCGCCCGCGGCTACCCCAGACTTCGTGATGGGCGTTATGCCTGAGTCGGGCCGACCGATGACCGTCGGCACCGTGTACTCCGTGGCCGGTTGAATGGCGGGCGCGACGACTATCGCAGCGCCGCCGTTCGTCGGGCGCGTTGTTGTGATCGCGGTTGACGCCACCACAGCGTCGTCGTCCTCGACGGGGTGCGCGCCGATTGACGTGGGGAAGACGGGCGCGGCACTGATGATTTCAGTCTCGGATAGAAGCGCGGAGCGAAGCATCGCCTCCCACTTGACGGCGTCCTGCGCCATCTGCCGGACGACATCGGGGCGCACGCGAATCTCGCCGGGGTTGATGATGCGGCGCGCGTTGAAGTAGTCGGTGCGCGAGCGGTCGTCGAGCGGGATGTAATCGTTGAGCTTCTTGCCCGTGAAGAGTCCCTGATGCATTCCAATCGAGAGGATTGACCAAGCGTGGTCGGGGTCGAGCGCGAGGTCTGGATTGTTGATGAAATCCGCGCCGAGCAGTCGCGAGAACTTCGCGTAGTTTGTGCGCCCGGTTATCTGTACGTAGCCGCGACCGCGATACTTCCAACCGTCGCCGGGCTGCGTGTTGCCGAGGTCGCGCCGGCCTTCGTAGTGGCGTGTGATGTATGCGCGGCTTCCGAGTTCGGTTATGGGGTTGTAGGTCATCGCTACGCGCTGGCCGCCCACGGTGCCTGCGACGTTCGTCTCGCGCTGCACGGTCGTGAATGCGTAAGCGAGCTGCCGGACGCTCGTGAACGAGGCGTCTCTTTCGGCGGCCTGAAGCATACGCGTGAGACCTTCGAGTTGGTAGCGACCGAGCGCGCCGAAAATCTGCTGGTAACGCTCGAAGAAGATGTTCTCGTCGAATCTCATCGTGTACGGCCTCCGTTGAAAAAGGGTGTAAGGTTCACGCGAAGCGGCAACCCCGTGTTAAGAGGGCAGACGATATGCCCGTCCGCGTGAGTTGTCAACGAAATTCTCGGCGCTCAACCTTGAGCTTTGAGTAGATAGAGATTCACCGCAGAGGCGCAGAGGACGCAGAGGGGGCGCAGAGAAATACTCAACCCTCTGCGTGAACTCTGCGTCCTCTGCGCCTCTGCGGTGAACTGCCCATCATTCACACACAAGATTAAAAGCGAGCTTCGACCACGCCGTCACGCTCCGTTCCGTGAAGGAGCGTTAGTTGAGGATAGGGCGCGTGCTCGGCCTCAGTTGATTCGAGGTTGAGCAGTTTTTCGGCGGCGAGTATCGCGTCCTCCTCGCCTTCGATTTCGACGAAGAGGCCGAAGGGCAGTTCGTCAAGCACGACCTCCGCGCCCGCGACGTGCCAAGTTGTTCGCCGCTTCTCGTAGACGAGCGCGGGGCTGTAGCCGAGCGCGTCGAGAATGGCGGCGAGCGCGTCGGCGTCCGCGACTTCCGTCTCCTCTTCGCGCTGGTGCTTGATGGCCGCGTCCGTCTGCTCGCGCTCTTTGAAGGTGAAGACGGCGCGTCTGGCCGTGCGGCGCAGACGAAGCACGCGACGGCGCGGGTCGAGGCCCGGCCCGTCGTAGATGATGTTCTCCTCGAACACCGCGCCGCCCTGCCCTACCGCGCCGACTTCTACGAGACGACGCCGAAGCGGCTCGGCTTGTTCGCTCGTCAGCCTGTATTTTTTCTCAATCTCAATCGTCATGTCGGCAGATTATACTCAGGTCTTTCGCCGGAAGGTGAAACAGTACCGCGAGCGGTAGCGAGCGGGTCTGATTTGCCAGACAAGGCCGTTCACATCAACGTATCACCCGCTCGCTACCGCGCGCGGTACCGTTATGCTTGTCGCACCCACTTGAGAACTTCGGGGATCGTCGCGCGCTTGCCGTACATGAGCATGCCGACGCGGTAGACGCGCGCGGCGAGCCAGACGAGGAGCGCTACGGTCGCGAAGCCGATTCCGAGCGAGAGCGCGATCTGCCAGAAGGGCGGCGTCTGCGTCACGATGCGGACGAGCATCGTGATGGGCGAGAAGAACGGAACCATCGAGACCCAGAAGGCGAACGGCGAGTCGGGGCTGCGTATGACGGGGAAGACGAGATAGAAGGCGATGACGAGCACCATGATTATCGGCATCGCGAGCTGCCCACCCTCCTGAGCGGTCGTCACCATCGAGCCGACGAGCGCGTAGATCGTCGCGTAGATGAAGTAGCCGAGCAGGAAGAAGAGTATGACGTAGGCGAAGAGGCTCGGCGGCAGATTCGGGAATTTGATGTTCACCCCGCTGTCCGCGAGCCTCGCGACGCCGTAGAGCGTGAAGGCCGCGAAGGCGAGTCCCCAGATGGCGAACTGCGTCACGGCGACGAGCGAGACGCCGATGAGCTTGCCCATCATCAGAGGGAACGAGCGTATCGAAGAGAAAAGAATCTCCGCGATGCGCGTCTCCTTCTCTTCGATGACCGCGCCGAGGACGACTTGCCCGTACATCAGAATCGTCAGGTAGATGACGAAGCCGACGCCGAAGACGAGGAAGAAGCCTTCGCCCTTGTCCTCGCCTTCCACGCCCCCGCCCGCCTTCGACGCCCTGAACTTCACGGGCTGGTTGATGTCGCGCATCGTCTCGCGCGTGATGCCGCGCGCGTCAAGGCGCTCGTCGCGCACGGCTGTCGTCAGACGATTCCTGACCTGCCCGCGCGTGAACACGTCGCCCACGTTGCGCGCGTAGTAGAAGACCTCGCCGCTCGACATGATGTCCTTCGGAAGAATTATGTATCCGTCAAGCTCTTCTTTCTTCACACGCTCGTTGAGCTGCCGCGTCACGTCCTCGCGGGTGCGACCATCGAGCGCGACCTGCTCGACCGCGAACCCCTGCTCGCCCGCGTTGGCAGCCTGCTCGAAGCGCCCGCCGCCGTCCTTGCCCGCACGCGTTGCGCTCTCCGCGGCGTCCTCTTCATCGTCGTCGTCGCGAGCGCCCGTGAGCGAGTCGCGCACGCGCCCGTACATGCGCCCCGTCTCGTCGGCGACGGCGATGCGGACAGGCCCGCCCGCGCGTATGCCTGAGATGAGGATGGGGACGACCGTGAAGAGCGCGAACATGAGCGGCGCGCCCAGAGTTACGATGATGAACATCTTGCTGCGGACGCGCTGAACGTACTCGCGCTTGACGACGGCCCAAAACTTTTTCACTCGGCACCTCCGACCTTTTCGATGAAGATGTCGTTCAGGCTCGGCTCGACCAGCTCGAACTTCGACACGCTCGCTCCCGACGCGAGCAGGCGGCGCAAAAGCTCCTGCGCGTCCGCGCCCGGCGCGAGCAGGGCTTCGGCTTCGTCGCTGTGCTGAACGACGCTCGCCACAATATCGCGGTCGTCGAGAACGCCGTCGCCGCCCTCGAAGCGGAGCGCGACCGAGTTGCGACCGAAGCCGCGCTTGACCTCGCGTATGCTGCCGTCGAGAACCTTGCGCGAGCGGTTGATAAGACAGATGTCGTCGCAGATTTTTTCGGCGACCTCCATCTGGTGCGTCGAGAAGATGATCGTCTTGCCCTCGGCTTTAAGCTCCAAAACGAGGTCTTTCAGAAGCTCGACGTTGACGGGGTCGAGGCCGGAGAAAGGCTCGTCGAGTATGAGAAGGTCGGGGTCGTGCATGACGGCGGCGATGAACTGAATCTTCTGCTGCATGCCCTTCGACAGCTCGGACGCTTTCTTGCGCTTCCACTCGGAGAGCTTCACCTTTTCGAGCCAGCGGTCAATCGCGCGTTCGGCCTCGCGCGCGGGGACGTTCTTCAGCTCCGCGAAGAACTTTAGCTGGTCGCCGATCTTCATGCGTTTGTAGAGGCCGCGCTCTTCGGGCAGGTATCCGATGCGGTTTTGCAGGTCGGGTGTGATGCTCTGGCCGAACAGCTCAACCGTCCCCTCGTCGGGTTTTGTGATGCCGACGAGCATGCGTATGGTCGTGGTCTTGCCCGCGCCGTTCGGGCCGAGCAGGCCGAAGACTCGGCCCGCGCGCACCTGTAGGCTCAACTCGTCAACGGCTGTGAAGTCGCCGAAGCGCTTGGTGACGCGCTCCAGCCTGAGAGTGGTTTTCTGCTCGCTCACGGTAACGATTCCCGGTGGCCCCCGGCGGGCGAACCCGCGCGACCCGAAGGCGCATCTGATTGCTCAAAGTTTGGACGAACGTACCGGGAATTATACGGTTGTACTAAACGAAAGTTTTATCGCAGCTTT
>DASQLL010000397.1:0-6671 GCA_035630035.1 Pyrinomonadaceae bacterium
TTGCGACACCCCGTCGTGGCTCGCATCCTGCCACAGAAGCAGTGACGAGAAGATTGCATCCCGGCTGTCAATCATCCCGTCCGAGTTCCCGCCCTTCGCCGGCCTGTCGAACTCCGAGAGCGCGAGAAAACCGTTTCTCTGTTCTCCGGTGGGAGGCTCGCGTTGCGGCGAGTGGTTGCCGAACAGTTCCCCGCCGTTGTCTATCAATCCGTTGCCGTTGCGGTCTAAGGCGAGCCATGCGTCGTCCGTGCCCGCCGCAGTCCACGAGAGCCGCCCCCGGTAGCCGTCCTTGTTGAGGTCGAAGCGGACGCCCCCGGCGAGATCGGTCAGGCGGAAGCCGTCGCCCAGTATGTCAACGAGGACAGGCGAGGCACAGGGGTTCGTACCGCCGTCCGAAGTGTTACCGATGGTATTGCCGTCGGGGTCTTCGGGCAGGTCGCCCTGACATTCGTCTGGAGGGGGATTGTCGCCGAGGCACTGCCCTGACGAATTGCAGCAGTCGCAACTGCTGTTACTCCAAGTGTACCCGGTCGGGCAGGCTTGCTCACCGCTTACACACTGGCAGCAATCATCGCCGTCGTTGAATTTATTCGCGGGGCAGCCGGTAGGCCCATTAACTTGATAGTTGGCCGCGGTGCTGCCGCCGATGCAAAGGCATATCCATTGGGGCGTGCCGGCAAAGTTTTCGCAGGTACAGTTGGACGGGTTGGGCGGATTGCCCGCGCACTGCGGCGGCGTTGGCGAAGGCGTCGGGGCCGGAATAGGCGTCGGAGAAGGCGTCGAAGTAGGCGGCGGGTCTCCGATTCTGCATGTGCCGGGCATATGCTCATCCCATGTACAGAATTGTTGTCCATTAAATTGTGTGTCACAGGGACGGGTTAAGGTTTCATACCGCATGCATTCGCCTGCGTTACCGCACCCGCCCGCAGGCACAACAGCAGCGACTTGCGAGTCACATGGACAACTTGAGATGTCAAGCTCTCCCCACATGCAGCCGGAAACGCTTTGACAGCCGCATAAATCCCACAACGGAGTTGAAGACGAATCCACAGTCTTATTCAACGGAAAGAAATTAGCCCGCAAGATTCTTGCGGGCTGAAATGAGTAGAACGCTTCGAGGAAGTTATCTGATGCGCCTGCCCTCAGGACTTCTGAGTTGGGCTTACAGCCCTTTATACCTCCTTTCGGGTTGGCGTTACTCGACGACTTCTTCGGTTTGATTTGCCAAGGCGTCCCTTTGATTAGGTTGGTGCCGTCGCCGAAATTGATGACCTGCACCTCGAACTCGATTTTCTTCGGGTCGGAATAAAGCTTATCCCTGTCCCGAAAATCCTCATATGGCTTCCACATACTCTCAGGAAGTTTTAGCGTAATACTCTCACCCGGTAGGATCGGCAAGTCGTCAGGCTCTACCGGCGTATCTGGCCGTATCAGGTCATTTCTGCCATAAGCCATTATCAGCGTTAACTTACCGCCATTGATGATTATCTCCCGCATTACGACCTGTACATTGACAAAGTAGATTGGCTTATTGCCTGTATTCTTGACTTCAACCTCCAATTCGCGCGCCCAATTCTTATTCTTCATCTCCTTGAGCGACTTCTCATTCTTAATCTTCAAATTCACCGGCATGTTCTCATGCACGGCATTAACGACTTTCCTTTCCTTACCAACGGAAACGGCATCCTCCTTTTGCGACTCCGCGATACCGGACGCGAACCCGTAGACGACGACCAGTGAAGACACGAGTAAAATCGCCAATGGGATCAAGTTGTGACGTTGAAGAAGCGTGCGGAAGCTGTGAGCGTTCATAACATCTCTCCTGTCAATGTGAGCCTGAGGTTGGCGTTGCCCATGAGGACTCCGCCAACAGGAGCGCGAGGCCGTGATGCGACACTCGATTTGTACGCCCGTAACTTCTCGCCGTCAAGATGAGTTTGAAAGCGTGCCCACAACTGGAAGTTCTGAAGCCTGCGCCCCTCACGCCTACATCCTTCACCTGTTGCGCCAATCCGGCTTGCGCTTCTCCATGAAGGCGCGGACGCCCTCTTGCGCGTCCTCGGTCTTCATAAGCTCGTTGAGGTAGAGGTCTTCGACGCGTTCGAGCGCTTCGAGGAAGGGGCGACCGCGCCCGGCGTCCAGAGCGCGCCGCGTCATCTCAAGCGCGGGCGCGCTCAATTCGCGCAGGGGCGCGAGAATCTCCTGCAACTTCGCTTCGAGATGTTCCGCATTGACGACGTGGCTGACGAGTCCCAGACGCGCGGCTTCGCGCGCGTCGAATATCTCGCCCGTCAGCAGAAGCTCGCGCGCGCGCCGTTCGCCGACGACGCGCGGCAGCAGGATCGCCGCGACGGGGGGAAAGACTCCGAGCTTGATTTCGGGCTGGCCGAACTTCGCTTGCACATCGCAGACGACGATGTCGCACGCCGCGACAAGCTCGCAGCCGCCGCCAAGGGCCGCGCCGGCGACGAGCGCGATTGTCGGCTTCGCGAGTTGCTCCATCGTGCGGAAGACGTTGTGGAACGATTCGAGCATCTGGTAGACCGTCTCCGGCTGATGCTCCTCTACGGAGACGCCCGCGCTGAAGGCGCGCGACCCCTCCGCCGAGTCGAAGACCACGGCCACAACGTCGTGCATCAACATGCAACTCGTGAGCGCCGCGTCCACCTCGCGCATCATCGCAATCGTGAAGATGTTCAGAGGCGGTCGCGCGAACGTCACGCGCGCGACGCGCTCCTCTACTTGGAAACGTATGTGCTGGTAAGTCTCTTCCGTCATGAGTCCCATTCTAACGATCTGAGTGCGTCCGATGAAATCACGGAGGAATTAACAGGGATGGACAGGATGAAGAAAAGTCAGAAGTCAGAACGCTGAACGATGAACTGAAAGTTAGTTGTATTCAGTTCATCGTTCAGCGTTCATACTTCTGCGTTTGCATTTATCCTGTCCATCCATGTTAATTCCTCCCGCCGTCAACGCCCATCAAGCACCGGCTGCCTCGCGCCGCGCACGAAGCAGGCGCAGGAAGCGTTCGAGCAGAAGCATCTCCGCCAGCACAAGCAGGCCGACCGCTGTCACGTCCGCGCGCCGCGCCGCCCACAAGCCCCACGCGACCCCCGCGACTACGACCGCAGGGCGCGCGAGCAGGAACGGCCCGAAGATGAGCACGCTCGTCAGGCTCCGCACGTCAACCGACGGCAGCAGCCGCACGACGAACGCAGCGACGACGACGACGGCGTATGGAACGTAAACCAGAAGCATGCGCCGCACCGCTTCGAGCAGCGCCGACGCCAACGCCGCGCGGTCGGCGGCGGCGAGGTAAATGGCTGCGAGCGCGACTGACGCGACGAGCACGGCCAACTGGCCCCACAGCGCGCCGCGCAGAAGCGCGCGACGGTAGTACGCGCCCTTGCGTATGAGCGCGCTGCGGCCCGCCGCCTCGCGGTAGCCGATGAAGGCCGCGTCCATCGTGGCGAGCAGGTAGAGCAGCGCGAGCATGGTCACGTCGCCCTTCGTCACGAAGCCTCCGCCGGATTCGTCGCATCGCTCTCAAGCGAGTCGGCATTCACCTCGCGCGAGTCCACGCGCGACGCGACTCCTTCGCGCGACGAAAGACGCGAGGCGCGGCGACCGAGCGCGTTGGCGAAGGCGTCCCAGACGCGTGGGCGCGCGCCGACGAGCGCGTGGAAGGCGCGCGGTATCGGCGTCCTCCAGAGGCGCGTGCCGCACATCGAGACGCGAAAGCCGGGAGCGCCCTCGCGTGCAGCCGCGAGCAGCCGTTCAGCCGTGTGCGCGCGCACCGCCGAGAGAACGCCGTCGTGGCGCGCGAGCGGTTGCCGCATGCGTATGAAGTGGAAGAGCCAAGAGCCGAGCGGCGCGAATGGCGACGGCTGAAAGTCGAAGTGCAGGAAGGCAGAGGCGCGCGCCTCCTCCTGCTGGCGGAAGAGGCGCGTGAGCGCGTCGCCGCGAAAGTGGTGTATGACGCCCGTGGTGATGAAGATGTCCGCCGGCTCTTCAAGCCGGAATGCGTTCGCGACGACGAACTTGCAGTCCAGACTCTCTTCGCGGGCAAGCCCCTGCGCCTCGCGGACGAGCGCGGCGTTGTAGTCCGCGCCTATTAACTCGACCTGCTGAACGAATCGCGCGTGCGCCGCGAGCCAACGCAGGACGAAGCCCGTGCCGCACCCCAGATCAACCACGCGCAGGCGACGCGGCGCGGCGCGCGTCTCGCCGACTGCTTTCACGAGCGGCGAGAGCAGCTCGAAGACGCGCCGCCCGTGCTGGAACTCTTCGGACATGCGCTGCATCTCGCAGTGGACTGTGACGAGCAGGCGGTCAACCGCTTCGGGGTCGAGCGCGTCGCCGCGTTCCGGCATCGCGCGGACGATGCGCGCGGCGCGCGGGTTGCCGAGCGCGCGGAACGTCTCCTCAACGTCGCGCTTGCGGACGGGCAGCCGCTCAAGCGTCGCGGGGTCATAGGCGACTATCTCGTCGGAGATTTCCGGCTGCTCTTTTACTTTCCAGATAAGCGTCAACGCCTTCGGCCTCGACTCTCTCGCCGGACTCTTTAAAAACTTTCGCGCGGAAGCCTTCACCCCGCTCCGCCCGCGCGCGAACGACGGAGCAGGATGAATGCAGGATAGCTCGCGGCCAGCGCCGCCAGCGCGTAGATGCTGTTGCGCGTGTCGTCCTTTACCATGCCGGCCAGAAAGGCGAGCGAGGCCGCGAGCGCGAGCGCGTTCGTGAAGGGATAGCCCCACGCGCGAAAAGGGCGCGTCGCGTCAGGCTCGCGACGCCTGAGCGCGAAGAGGGCCGCGAACGAGACCGTGTAGTTGGCGACGAAGAAGAATGCGGCGACGCCCAGAACCTGATTGAAAGTCCCCGTGGCGATGAAGGCGAGCGCAACGAGCGTCCCCGCGAGAAGCGCGACCGTCGGCGTTCCCCCGCGGTTCACGCGCACGGCTCGCTCAGGGAACAGGCGGTCGCGGCTCATCGCGAAAGGCACGCGCGACGCGATGAGTTGCAGCGCGTTGACGCTGCTCAGAAGCGCTACGATTGTCAGCACGCGTATGAGCGCGTCGCCGCGCGGGCCGAAGATCGCGCCCGCCGCCGCGCCCGCCGCCAGCTCGCTCGTCCCCAACACTTCGAGCGGCAGCACGTAGAGCAGTGCGGCGTTCACGAGAAGGTATATGGCCGCCACGGACAGCACGCCGCCGAACATCGAGCGCGGGATGTCGCGCGCGGGGTCGCGCACCTCCTCCGAAAAATAGATCACGCCCGTCCAGCCGTCGTATGCGTAGATGATCGCCTGAAGCGCGACCGTTACGGACACGAGCCGCAACGCGCTCGTCTCGACGTGGACGACATCGTATGCGCCTCGCGAGAACGCGCCGCCGCCGCCGAGCGCGAAGCACGCGGCGACGAGCGCGAGGAAGGCAAGCGCCTTCAACAGGCTCGTCAAATTCTGCGCGCGGCTGCCCCAGTTGATACCGCGCCACTGCAACAACGCGAAGGCAACGACCACCGCGCCCGCGAACAACTCCTTGCCCCCCGCGAGCGCCGGGAAGAGCGCGACCAGACACTCGCCGATGACGATTGAGACGAGGGCCGCTGAGCCTGCGGTCGAAATCCAGTCGCTCCAGCCGACGACGAACCCCGCGTAGTCGCCGAAGGCACGGCGCGCGAAGACGTACTGCCCGCCGGAGCGCGGCATCATCGCGCCAAGCTCCGCCAGCGAGTTCGCGCCCAGCAGCGCGTATATCGCGCCCACGACCCACGCGCCCAAGATAAGTAGGACGTTGGGAAGCTCAGCCGCAACCGTGCCCGGCGTTCGGAGTATCCCCGCGCCGATGGTGTTGCCGACGATTACGGCCAGCCCGAACACGACGCCGAGCACGCGCAGCAGGTGGACACCCCGCGCCCCAGACGAGGCCAAGCTCTCGGCGTTGGCAGACGGGGGCGGCTCTTCGACTGTCGCCATGATGACGCTCGCTCCAGCTTTGAAGGATTCCCGCAAGACGCCCGCTTGAATTACGCTTCGGAGAAGATTTGCCGCAGGTGGTTCTTCATGTGGCCGATGTAGTCGCGCATGAGGTATTCGAGCGTCGCAGGCTCGCCCTCGCCGATCCTTATCCAGCCGATCTCGTCGAGGTTGTGCCTCTCGCGCCCCGCGCGACGCGCGCCCTCCGGCGCGTGCTCCATCACGTGCGCGAGGTGAAGGTTGAAGGTGCGCCAGAGCTGCACGAGCAGAGGCCACGGCTCTTCTTTGTAGGCTTGCGCCCGCACCCAGCTCTCCTGCTCGTAGCCGGGGAAGACTAGGGTGTCCGTGAACTGCGCGCGGACGAAACGTTGATGATTATTCGAGGCCGAGTCAATCAGGTGTCCGAGTATCTCTTTCGCAGACCACTTGCCTTCGGCGCGCGGCGCGCGGCTCTCGTCCTCCGTCATGCCGAGCATACGCGCGGCTGATTCTTCGATTGTCCGCCTGAAGTCTTCGAGTTCTTCTTCCATGTCTTTGTCTCACCTCATTCAGGAGGCAGGAGGCAGGGGCAGGAGGCAGGTTGAGAGATGTTGCTTTGAAATCTCGAATTCTCAAATCTCGAATCTCAAATCTCAAATCTCAAATCTCAAATCCGAGATTTCTTATCTGCCTCCTGCCCCTGCTGTCTGCC
>DASQLL010000398.1:0-7806 GCA_035630035.1 Pyrinomonadaceae bacterium
CTTGAGCAAGCCCGCACAACCCGCGAGCAAATCTGACAACAACGCCAAGTCCGCCCCGGTCGTCCTCGCGTCGCTTGATAAGAGCGCGGTGGTTGGCCCGAGTCTGCCTTTGGCAATCGCCCCCAACTCGAATTCGTCCGAGCGCGGCCCGTCGGTGAAGGCCGACGGCGAAGCGCCCGCGGCGCAGCCGCTCATGCGCGGCCCGATCAAGCCCATCTCCGGCGGCATCCTTAACGGCAAGGCGCGGAGCCTGCCCCAGCCTATCTATCCAGAGATTGCCAAGCGCATGCGCATCGCCGGCACGGTCGAAGTGGAAGTGATCATTGACGCGAGCGGCAAAGTGATTTCGGCGAAGGCCGTCAAAGGCCCGGCCCTGCTGCTTCAAGCCGCCGAGCAGGCCGCCAAGCAGGCCAAGTTCACGCCGACGCTGCTGTCGGGCCAGCCCGTGAAGATCGTCGGCACCATCAATTACAACTTCAGCATTCAGTAGAGAGCGCTCGCGTGAGCTGCGCGCTCTCTCCCCGCAGTTAAACGCCGCCACCGGCACGCCGCCCGTAGAAAGAGGCCGACGCCCGAATGAGCGGCGCGGCGACTCCAACAAACCGCACCGACCCCCCACACCGAAACGAGGAAATTCCATGGCACTGACTGGACAATTGAGCGACATGTCGCTGGCCGAGTTGATCGAGTTCTTCTGCAACCAGAGAAAGACCGGGCGGCTCAAGATTGACTACCCGCGCGGCCACAGCGTCTTCTTCATACGCGAAGGCGAGCTGGTTGACGCGCGCGTTGGCTCGCTCTCCGGCGTCGAGGCCGTCTACTTTTCTCTGACGCTGCCGAACGCCGCCTTCGATTTCAGTCCAGACGTTCAGGCCACGCGCCGCACGATCAACGACTCGTGGACGCAGGTCGTGCTTGAAGGCTTGCGCCGTCTCGACGAAGGCCACGCGCCTTCCGAAGCGGACGCCTTCGGCGGCTGGTCGCCTTCGGACGCAGACCTCGCCACGATGTTCGATCAGGTCGAAAACCTCAACGCCGCCGAGTCAAAGAAAGGCGCGAAGGCCGCTGGCACAGTCTCGTCCGACGAGCCGTTCTCGATGATGGTCGAGAGCGCGAGCGGCGGAGGGAGCAAGAAGAAGTGGATGGTCATGGGCGTGGCCGCGAGCGTCCTGCTCGCCTGCGCCGTCGCAGCCGTCCCGCTCATGGGCGGTTCCTCGAAACCTGAAGCCGCCGCAGCAAGCGCGCAGCCCGCGGCCCCCGCGCCCGCGGCAGCGCCCGAAGTGAACCCGGTTGATGCAGCCGCAACGGCTGAAGCCGCGCCCGCCGAAAATCCTGACGCCGGCGCAGCCGAAGCAGCCGCTCGTCGCGAGCGCGAAGAGCGTGAACGACGCGAGCGCGAGCGACGCGAGCGCAAGGCCGAAGAGGCCGCGGCGAATAAAGACGACGCAGCCGAAGCATCGGCCAAGCCCGCTACGCCCGCAGTGCCCGCGGGGCCGAAATTGGTCAGAGTCACGGTCGCCTACGACGAATCCGGTAGAGTAACGCAGGCCTCGGTCGCGGGCACGACCCCCGGCGCGGAAGCCTACGGCGGCACCGCCGTCCGCATCGCGCGCGGCAGACGTTTCCCCGCGGGCAAAGCCGGCTCGACCGTCGTCACGATCCCGGTCAACTAAAGAAGGCAAAAGGCAAGAGGCAAAAGGCAAAAGGCAAAAGTGAAGGACGAGAGCCACGCTGGCTGTCATCCTCATTTTTGCCTTTTGCCTTTTGCCTCTTGCCTTTTGCCTTATCCCACCCCGACTGTGCCGAGCGCGACGAGCAGCGCGCGCTTGAGTCCCAAGTCGCGCCCGCGCGGGTCGTACCATTCGTCGAGCGTGTGCGTGTTGCCGGAAGCGCCGCCCGCGCCGATGGTGACTGCGGGGATGCCGCGCGCGATGGCGATGTTCGAGTCGGTCGAGGAGCAGTCGAGGAAAGCTTTTGCGCCGACCGCGCCGGTCGCTTCGAGCGCGAGGCGAACGAGCGGCTGCTCCTCGCTCGTCTCGCCGCCGGGCCGGTCGCCGATGAGTCGCACGTCAAGCTCAAGCGGCGGCGTGCCCGCGCGTCGCGAAGCGTTCTCGTCCTCCGCGGCCTCGCGCGCGGCGCGTCGGAAGAAGGCGTCGAGCCGCATCAGTTCCTCCACCGCTTCCGAGCGAAGGTCAACGTCCATCGAGGCCTCGCGCGGGATGACGTTGACGCCGCAGCCGCCTTCGATGCGCCCCACGTTGAAGGTCGTCCGCGGACGTTTCGGCGCGGGGTACGCGGCGAGCCGCGCCACGCATCGGCCCAGCGCGTGAACAGGATTCGCCACGCCGAAGTCGCCCCACGAATGACCGCCCGCGCCGAGGCAGCGCACGCGATAACGTCTTGAAGCGAGCGCGGCGTTCGTCACGCGCTCAAGCCCCGGCCCGTCGAGACTGACGAAGGCATCAACGCGCCCCGCCCACTCGCCCTCGGTAAGAAGATGTCGAACGCCGCGCAAGTTCCCCTCGCCCTCCTCGCCCACCGTGCCGACGAAGAGGAGCGACCCGCGCGTCTCGATCTCGCACTCTTCTAAAACTTTCGCCAGAGCGATCAAAGCGGCCAGCCCGCACCCGTCGTCCGCGACGCCCGGCGCGCGCATGCGCCCCGCCGCGTCGAGCCGCACCGCGCAGTCAGTCCCCGACGGAAACACCGTGTCGAGATGCGCGCTCACGACGAGCAGCGGCCTCTCTTCGCGCCCGCTTCTTAAAGCGACGCAGTTGCCCTCCGCATCGAGCCGCGCTCCTGCAAGCCCACACTCGACGAGCCGCGCGCGCAGGTATTCGGCGCGCTCGCTTTCACCGAACGGCGGCGCGGGGATCGAGCAGATGCGCGCATGCTCCTCGTTGATGCTTTCCGATTGCTCCTCGAAAAAACGGAAGGCACGCCGCACGCGCTCCGACGCCGTGAGGTCGCGAACGATCTCATCGGGTGCGACGGGAATTGCGTAGGGGACGGACATGATTTCGTAAATCGTAAATCGTAAATGGTAAATCGTGGTCGAGTGGTGGCGTGTCTTGAGCCTCAAGCAGGAGGCGCGTCGCGAACAGTTTTTATTTACGATTCACGATTTACCATTTACGGTTTTTAAACCAACTGCATCACCTCTTCCTCGCTGAGAACGCCGTGCGCGCTCTTGGCGTGGTCGTAGATGCGTTGGACGCGCTCTTCGCCGGCGTCGAGGCCGCGCGATTCGAGCCAGTAGACGACGTTGGACTTGCCGCTCATCGGGCCGATCTCGATCTGCTGTCGCAGGCCGAACTGCCCGGCGGGCACGCCCGAATAGATGAGGTCGGCCAACTCGTCGTCGCCCTTCTTGAAGCTCTTGATGACAGCCGCCGCATGCACGCCCGTCGCGGTGCGGAAGGCGTCGCGACCGAAGACGGGGTAGTTGAGCGGTATCGTCCAGCCGCAACTCTCGGCGGCCTTGTCGCAGTACTCGCGCAGGCGCGACAGATCGTTGTCAATCCATCCCAGAAGCTTCAGGTTAACGAGAAGTTGATCCATCGGCGTGTTGCCGACGCGCTCGCCGACTCCGAGCGCGGAGCCGTGAACCTGATCCGCGCCGCCCTCGATTGCCGCAATCGAATTGATGACTCCGAGGCCGCGATCCTGATGCCCGTGCCAGTCGAGACGGACGCGCTCGCCCTGCTCCTCGATGATTCGTTTGACGAAGCGGACTACGGCGCGCGCGCCATCGGGCGTGGCGTGGCCGACGGTGTCACAGACGCACAGGGCGCGCGCGCCGCAGCGTATGGCCGTCGTGTAGAGAGCGCGGATTACTTCGGGGTCGGCGCGCGTCGTGTCCTCTGTGACGAACATGACGGGCAAGCCTTCTTTGACGGCGAAGGTCACGGCGTCCTCGGTGAGCTTGAGGAGCTTGTCGAGCGTCCATCCTTCGGCGAAGAAGCGTATGAAGGAGGAGCCGAGGAAGGTGCATGCCTCGATTGCGATGCCTGCGCGCTGCGAGATTTCGGCGATGGGGCGTATGTCGTTCTCGTGCGTGCGCGCCGCGCAGTTCGGTCGGATGCTCAGTTTCTGCTCGACGATCTCGCGCGCGAGTCGTTCGACTCCGGCGGCGTGCGTGCCGCCCGCGCCGGGAAGCCCTATGTCGGCGGTGTCAATCCGCAGCGCGTCCATCAGGTGTAGCAACTCGATTTTGCGCTCGACGCTCGGCTCGCAGACCGACGGCGATTGAAGGCCGTCGCGCAAGGTCTCGTCGTCGAAGCTGATGGGGCGACCGGGACGCTCGAACGAAGGCTCGACCGTGTTCCAGTCGTATATGAGTTCGCTGGCTGGCACTACACACCTCCCTTTTTTCGCGTGCGAATGAATGCGCTTTCGGCGTGTCTCCTGATTAAATTCGATTACAACAAGCGGCGCGCATGCGTGTCAAGCAAGGGCACTTCGGAATCGCCTTGGATTCCAGAGCGCCGCCTGCCCTACATGATCGTCAAGGGCGAAGTGCATCTATACGAAGACCAGCAGTAAGGCAAGATGCAGCGGGCAGAAGTTCGAGCCGCGGCAGCGGCGTCGGAAATTAGCCGGGGGTGAGCGCGGGCGGCGCGAGCCGCGAGGCGAGCGTCGTCGAAGCGTAGCCCCCGGAACATAGACCAATAAAAACATTAACCCGCCCCGGCAGGGGCGGCGGAGCGCGCCTCGGCAATCGCATCTTGATTGATGAAACGTCGCGTCCGCCGCCCCTGCCGGGGCGGGTTAATGTTTTGTGTGTGACGTTCCGGGGGTTGCGCTTCGGTCGCTAACGCTCCCTCGCTTACCCCCGGCTAATTTCCTACGCCCCTATCGGGGCGGATTGACTTTGCCGCTGGCTGGTGCATGATGCACTTGCTCCCCAAGTAATGTCTAAGCCGAAGTCTTCAAAGGAGTCGAAACGCATGAACGAGAACAGAAGCTCGCGCCTCAAGCTCGCCGCCTGCGTCGCGGTCTTGCTCGCGCTCGCGTCGGCGTGGCTCGCCGTACGCTCGACCGCAGTCGCGCAGGGGCAAGCACCGCCGCAGTCGAACCAGCAAGCGCAGCCCGCCCAGACCCCTCAGGGCCAGCCGCCCGGCGGACAGCAACAACCGCCGCCGGAGAATCCAATCGTCGCCGAAATCCGCAAGCGCATCGCGGGCCAAGAGGAGAAGCCCGCCGAAGAGGTCTTCAAAAACATTCAAGTCCTCAAGGGCGTGCCCGCGGGGCGTCTGCTCAGCATAATGGAGCGCGGCTACACGCGTGCGCTCGGAGTTCGCTGCAACCACTGCCACGTCCCCGGCGAGTGGGAGAAGGACGACAAGGAGACCAAGTTGACCGCGCGCGACATGGTTCGCATGAACGCGACGATCAACGCCGAGCTGAAGAAGATCAAGACGCTCGTTGATAACCCCACGGTCAACTGCTCGACATGCCACCGGGGCCAGCCCAAGCCCGGCGCGAACCGACCCGAAGGCGGCGCGCGCCCGCAGCCGCAGCCTACGCCCTCGCCTACGCCCTGAATAAGGCAAAAGTAAAAAGGCAAAAGGCAAAAGAAGAAGACAGCTGCCCGCCTCTTCTTCTTTTGCCTTTTGCCTTTTTACTTTTGCCTTGCTTCTGTTATAGCCTCGACGCGCCCACGCGCTCGCGCGCCACAGGTTACACGGATGATTATCGCACTCGGATCGGCACGCTCGGCCAAGATCATGGCGTTGCGCGCCGCGTGCGCGCGCATCGCGGAGATTGACGCGCGCTGGAGGCGTGCCGAGCTGGTCGCGCGCCCCGTAGAGTCGGGCGTGCCGCGCATGCCGCTCAACGACACGCAGTTGATGCGCGGCGCGTTCGTGCGCGCAGAGGCCGTGCGCGAGCTTTTGCGCGACGAGGGCAAGAGCGCGGACTTCTTCGTCGGTCTCGAAGGCGGCTTCCATTCGATAACGTTCGAGGGCCGTCGCCACACCTTCCTGCACGGATGGGCTTACGTCTCGGACGGCGGGCGCGGACACTTCGGCCACGCGCCCGCCGTCGCCGTGCCGCCTTCAATCGTCGCGCGCGTCGAGGGCGCGCGGCGCGAGCTTGGCGACGTGATTGACGAGGTCGTGGGCGAGCACGACGTTCGCAGCCGGCAGGGCGCTTGGGGCGTGCTTTCGCGCGGGCTGCTCACGCGCGCCGCGAGCTTCGAGGACGCGCTCATCGCGGCGTTCGCGCCGTTCTACAACGCGCGGGTTTACGAAGAAATTTTTATCGCGAGAAATCGAAAGGCAAGACTATAAGGGATGGAAAGACTCACAGCAGAGGGCAACGACGAGCATCTGTCGGGGCTTGGCAACACGTCGTCGGGGTGGATCGAGGTTATCGCAGGCTCGATGTTTTCGGGAAAGTCCGAGGAGCTTATACGGCGTCTGCGCCGCGCGAAGATCGCGCGCCTAAAGGTGCAGGTCTTCAAGCCGGAAATTGACGTGCGCTACTCGCGCGACCACATCGTCTCGCACTCCGAGATGCGGCACGAATCGCGCACCGCAACGACCGCCGCCGAAATTCTCGCGCAGATCGAGCCGGACACGCAGGTCGTCGGCATAGACGAGGGCCAGTTCTTCGACGCCGATCTGGTCGGCGTCGTCAACATGCTCGCGGGGCGCGGCGTGCGCGTCATCGTCGCGGGCCTCGATCAGGACTACACGGGCAAGCCCTTCGAGCCGATGCCGCAACTCCTCGCCGTCGCGGAGTACATAACGAAGACGCACGCCATCTGCGTCCGTTGCGGCCAGCCCGCGAACTACTCGCAACGCATCGTCGAGGTCGAGGGACAGGTCGTCGTCGGCGCGGGCGACGCATACGAGGCGCGCTGCCGGCGCTGCTTCGTCCCGCACGCCGACGCGCCGACGCGCTACATCAACGATGCGACCTGAATATCATCTTCAGTTGCGCGCCCCGGTAGGATAACTCACCGCGGAGGCGCAGAGGACGCGGAGGGGGCGCAGAGAGTTGAATATTCTCTGCGCCCCCTCCGCGTCCTCTGCGCCTCCGCGGTGAATAGCCTTTCGGCCACGCTCAAGGCTAACACCCAAACGAGCCAACTTTTGTAAATGCTTTATGAGGCGGGTGGCGGCTCCAACTCTTCGGCGAGCCGCGTCCAGACTTCGGCGAACTTCTCTACGTCCGTGCGCGTGTGCTCAAGCACGCGTCGGCTGTCGAGGTACGCGGCCCAGTGCGGCGTGCCGACGAGCGCGTTCTGCGTGTCCGCGTCGAGCGCCTGCGCCATGACGGCGATGAGGTCTTGCGTGACGCGCGTGTGCTCCAAAAGCGCCTGTATGATCGTGTAGGCCAGACGCGCCTGATCGTATGCGAGATTCTGCGCGCGCGCGCCGCCGTTGGCTTCAACCGTAGACGTATTCTCGCCCTCGTCGCTCATGCGCCCGTCTCCTCCGCGCTTCCGACCTCATCCGCGTACCAGCTCCCGCGAACGAACGGAAGCTCGGCCACGCGCGCGCCGCAGACTTCCGCTTCGCCGTCGAAGATTTTAACCTCGGTTCCGGGCGCGAGGTGATCGTGCTTTACGAGGCCGAGCGCGATTCGACGATTGAGGCGCGGAGAGTAAACGTTTGATGTGACGCGACCGACCTCGCGACCGCCCTCTTCGCAACTGCGGACGCGCGCGCCGGCTGTCAGTTCGGCCTCGCGCTCCAGGACAAGCCCCGCGAGTTTTTTGGCGACGTGGCCGCGCCAGTGTATGCGCGCGATTATCTCCTGCCCCGCGTAGCAGCCCTTCGTGTAGCTGACCGCCTC
>DASQLL010000399.1:0-2432 GCA_035630035.1 Pyrinomonadaceae bacterium
AAGCTCATGTGAGGCTATCCTTTACTAGATGCAAAATTATTTGCATCTTACGCGGTTTACGCGCAAACTATCCCGCGAAATTGGGCAGCTTAAATCCTGAACAACATTGCTCCGACAATCGGTTCACCGTTGTTCTTCAGCACCTTTATCTTCATTAACAGTTAGGAGAAGACCATGAAAAAAGCAGGCCGTAGCCTAGCCACAGCTCTATTGCTCTTCATGTTGACCACTGCCGCGTTCGCCGGCCAGATTGACATGCCGCCCGTCCCGTCTCCGGGCGGAGCGCAGATTGAGATAACGCCCACGATCTATGTCGGCGAGACCGCCACGATTGACACGCTGGCGGAGTTCGCACTCGACATCTGTATGTTCCTGCCGTCGCTCTTTTAGGACGACGACGTTGATTCAAAAGCAAACATGACGGCGCAGGTGCAATCCGGCGGCCATGCTGACGTGTATCCGAATGTGAGCACATGTGATACCGAGAATGCTTACCGAGGAAGCCCTCAGGCGTCGCAGCTTAAACCTATGCCGCAGCGAATGCAACAAAATTTGCTCACCCCGGCCCTCACTGTCCGAGCGCCCTCCCTTCACCCAAAAGAGATAGACGGCGTTACCGATGCGCGACGATACTTCGCATAGCTCACGGCGCATAAAGCGCGCCGCACGAAACCTCTCAGGTGATGAGGTCGAAGTCGCCGTCCAGCACGCGTTCGAGCTTGCCCGTGCGCCACCCACGCGCGGAGTCGCGGACGAGCGGCGAAGGCTCTTCTCGATAGCGTCGGACGACGACGTTGCTCGTCGCGACGGCATCGGCGTCGAGTGAGCGCTCGGCCTGTAGGCGCAAAGCTTCGTGTCCGTGCCCGGCAGGCTCGTCGGGCTGCGCGACGACGCGCACCACGGCTCGCGCGCGGTTGAAAGATTTCTCGTCCTGCGGCGTCTCCAGAACGTGCAGTCCCGACTCGCCGCGCAGTATCGTGTAGGCCGCGTAGCCGGAGACGGCCACGAGCGCGCGATACTCGCCCGCGCCGCCGCCGTTGTTCTGCGAGTCGTCCTGTTCTTCTATCATCTCAAAGCGCATGCGCCGACGCTCGGCCCAACGCCTGTACATCTGCGCGAGACGACGTGCGAAGCGGTCGCTCGTCGCCCAGTCCGTCCCCTGCTCGCGGCTCGCTTGAACTAAGAGGAAGGCGTCGCGCGGCTCTTCGTCGGCGAGGCCGCGGCAGGCCGAGTCGAGCAGGTAGAGCCGTTCGGCGAGACGCGCGACGAGGTCGGGCGGAAGGCGCTTTCGCTCGCCGCCGAGGCGCGCGAGTAGTCGGCCCGCCGTGTCGAGTCCCGCCTCGATGCGATCCATGTACTCGACCGCACCGAGCAGCGCGTACCGACCCTGCGAGTTCCAGAAGTCCGCCGACTGCATCTCGCGCAGAGCGTCCTCTTTGCGCCGCGCCCACGTTTCATCTTCGACGCGCGCGGCGACCTCGTCGAACTTCTCACGCAGGAACAGAACCTCTTCGTGCGTCCCGCGCGGGTCGAGCGCGATTGCTTCAAGTCGCAGCTCGCCCGCGTCTGCTGTGGCCGACTCGTCTTCTTCCGCAAGCACAGCCGGCGACTCCGGCGCGTCCGACGGCTCAGGCGCGTCCGGGTCAACGAACTGCACGTCGAGCGAGAGGCCGTCCGAAGACTGGCGCACGAAGAGGAACTGATCGCCTTCGGGGAACTGGTGGTTGACGATTGTCAACGCGAGCGGCGAGAGAAGGTAACGCTCGACCGCGCGCTTCAGGGGGCGCGCGCCGAGGTCTGCGGTGAAGCCCTGTTCAAGCAGAAACTCTATGGCCGACTCGTCCCACTCGACCGCCCACTGCCGCATGCGAAGTCCGCGGCGTCGAAGCACGTCGCCTAATTCTTTATGCAGAAGCTCGCGCATCACCGCGCGGCCCAACGGGCGGAAGACGACGACGCGGTCAATGCGGTTGACGAACTCGCGTCGGAAGGCGCGGCCAACCGCGCGCTCGACCGCACCGGCGGCGAACTGCGCCTGCTCCTGCGAGAACCCGATGCTCGCGCCCACGGGCAGCGTCGCGCCGAGGTTCGAGGTCATGATGACGACGCAGTGGCGGAAGTCCGCGGTGTTGCCGCGCTTGTCCGTGAGCCGACCGTCGTCGAAGACTTGCAGGAACAAGTCCCAAACGGTGGGGTGCGCCTTCTCGAACTCGTCGAGCAGGACGACGGAGAACGGCTGCTTGCGGATCGAGGCGACCAAGGACGCGTCCTCGGGCTCCCCGGTCCCGAGCAGGCGCGCCGCGCTGCCCTCGTTCTGGTACTCGGACAGGTCGATTCGGATCATCCGCTCGCTGCTGCCGAACAGGTACTCCGCGAGCGCCTTGGCGATCTCGGTCTTGCCCGTGCCGGTCGGGCCGACGAACAACAGCACG
>DASQLL010000400.1:0-7591 GCA_035630035.1 Pyrinomonadaceae bacterium
AGATGGGCGTCACCGACATGCGCCACGCGATTCAGTACGCGCTCACATACCCTGAGCGTCATCCATGCACCGCGCTCCCTTCGCTCGATCTGACGAAACTCTCCGCGCTCCATTTTGAAGAGCCTGACACGGAGCGTTTCCCATGCGTCGCTTTGGCCTACCGCGCGCTGCGCGAGGGCGGCACGCTCCCCGCGGCTTTGAACGCGGCGAACGAGGAGGCGGTCAAAGCTTTCCTCGCGGGCCGAATCCGCCTGACCGACATCCCGCGCGTGATCGAGAGCGTTATGGACGCGCACGAGACGCGCCCGGTCGCGAGCCTCGACGCGGTGCTTGAGGTTGACGCGCTGGCTCGGCTTGAAGCCACAGCGGAGATTGCCCGCATTAGCGAAGTTTCAAAGGTCGTTGCATGAAGGCGGATTTATTCATTCTTGACTTACGCATCAGAAACGCGAGCGTGAGCGAGCGTGTCACAACTGACGGAGACACGCTCGCTCACGCTCGCGTTTCTGATGCGTACACTGAAACTACTGTATTGAAATAAAGGACAACTTGTTTGACGCGCGCATCGGCGGGCGCGTAAACTTCTCGTGCAACCGGGCGCGACGGCAGCGCCTCTAAACGTTTTCACGGCTTTGACTTATACCTAAAGAGAACTTGAATTTATGACCGGAATTCTCGCCTTCGTTTTCATCCTCGGCGCAGCCGTAATCCTGCACGAGTTCGGCCATTTCATCGTGGCGAAACTGCTCGGCATACGCGTCGAGACCTTCTCCGTCGGCTTCGGCAAACGCATCTTCGGTCGCCGCTGGGGCACGACCGACTATCGCCTGAGCCTCATTCCGCTCGGCGGCTACGTCAAGCTCGGCGGCGACGAATCGAACGCGGGACTTGAGGACGGCACGGGCGAGGAGATTCCTGCGAAAGAGCGCTTCGACCTGCGGCCACGCTACCAGAAAGTTATGGTAGGCGTCGCTGGGCCTGTGATGAACATCCTGACCGCGCTCGCGATTCCTTTCGTCGGCGCGATGACCGTCGGCGTGCCTGCAACCCCGACGCCCGTCGTCAGTCAGGTCGCGCAGAGCGGCGCGGCGGACAACGCCGGACTCAAACCCGGCGACCGCATCATCTCGTTCGACAATGAAGAGGCTCCGACGTGGCGCTGGATGAACGTCATCGCCACCGTCAAGCGAAACTCCTCGCTGCCGCTCGTCGTCGAGCGCGACGGGCAACGGGTCGCGCTCTCGATCAAGCCCTCGATTCAGAAAGAGGGCGACCACGAGTTAGGCGACCTCGAATTTCTGCCCGACCTCGGAATTCAAACCGTCACGGTTGATAGGGTCGTCGAGAACTCGCCGGCGGCGGAAGCGGGGCTGAAGTCGGGCGACCGCATCATCTCGCTCGACGGAGAGCCAGCGCGCAACACGAGTCAGGTCAGGAAGCACATTCTCGAACATCCGGGACAGATTAGAATCGTGCTCGAACGCGGGGGAGAGCGGCTTGAGCTTACGACGCCGGAGCGAAGGCTCGAAGGCAAGACGCTTGGATTCAATTTTCTTCCGCCGCCGCTTGAGACGGTCGGCGTCGGCGAGGCTCTGTCCGTAGCCGTGCAGCGAAACGTCGAGCTTATACGTTTGACGGGCGTCGCGCTCGGTCAGGTCTTCAGCGGCAATCTACCCGTCGGCGAAGCCGTGGGCGGCCCGATTGCAATCGCGCAGGCTTCTTATGATGCGGCGAACAACTACGGCTGGGGCGGCGTCTTCGACATGCTCGGCTTCCTGAGCCTCAACCTCGGCATCTTCAATCTGCTGCCCATCCCCGTGCTCGACGGCGGCATGATTTTCATGGTTCTTCTCGAAGGCCTGCTCGCGCTCGTGGGCATGAAGCTCTCGATGAACGTGCGCGAGCGCATACAGCAGGTCGGCTTCGTCTTCCTGCTCCTTCTGATGGGCTTCGTCATCATCAACGACGTGACCAAGTACGCCCCCGGCTGGTTCCGCTCGAAAGAGCCGCCCGCGGCGACGCAGCCAAAGTGAAGAGGTGAATGGTGAATAGTAAATGGTAAATGGAAAAAGCGGCTGACTCTTTCCATTTACCATTTACTATTCACCATTCACCAGCGAAGCAACTTTGAGATTTGAAGCATCGTAGAGAATGGCATGAGGCAAACGAGAGCGGTCAGGGTTAAGGACGTGCAGATCGGCGGCGGAGCGCCGGTGGCCGTGCAGTCTATGACGAAGACGGACACGGCGGACGTTGAGGGCACGGTCGCGCAGATCGAAGAGATGATGCGCGCCGGGTGTGAGATAGTCCGCGTCGCCGTGCCGAACGCCGAGGCCGCCGTCGCGCTCAAAGAGATTCGACGCCGCGTGCCCGACGTGCCTCTGGTCGCCGACATACACTTTCACTATCGGCTAGCGCTGATGGCGCTCGAAGCCGGGATTGACAAGCTGCGTCTGAACCCGGGCAACATCGGCTCGATTGAGCGCGTCAGCGAGGTCGTGCGCGCGACGAAAGCGCGCGGCATTCCGATACGCATCGGCGTCAACGGCGGCTCGCTCGAAAAAGACCTGCTCAAGAAGTACGGCATGGCAACGCCCGAAGCGATGGTCGAGTCCGCGCTTCGTCACATAAAGATTCTCGAAGACCTCGACTTTGAGGACATCGTCGTCTCGCTCAAGGCTTCCGACGTTCACCGCACCGTAGCAGCCTACCGGCTTCTATCTCAAAAAGTTGACTACCCGCTCCACCTCGGCGTGACCGAGGCGGGCACGCCCTTCGGCGGCACGATCAAATCCGCAATGGGCCTCGGCATACTCCTGCACGAAGGCATCGGCGACACGATTCGCGTAAGCTTGGCGGCGGAGCCGTGGGAAGAGGTGAGGGTCGCTTGGGAGATTCTGAAGTCGCTCGAGCTTCGCAAGCGCGGCGTCACGGTGGTCGCGTGCCCTACGTGCGGGCGTCTCGACGTTGCGAACTTCGTCGAGATCGTCACGGAGATCGAGCGCAGGCTCGCGCACATCGAGCAGCCCCTTCACCTATCGATCATGGGCTGCGAGGTGAACGGGCCGGGCGAGGCGCACGACTCGCAGCTCGGCGTCACGTTCGGCAAAGGCGCGGGAATGATTTTTAAGGACGGCAGACCACTCAGAAGGGTTTCAGGCGCTGACATCGTCGAGGCGTTCGTCGCCGAAACGGAAAAGCTCGTGGCCGAAGGCGCAGCCGCGCAGGCCGAGTCCCCGCAAGAGCTTGTTCAAATAACCTAACGCCGGTAACAAGGCAGAAACGCGAGCGTGAGCGAGCGTGTTCTCAGATAGTGAAAACACGCTCGCTCACGCTCGCGTTTCTGCCTTGTGCATTATTCGCTCGCCATTCCGAGGAAGAGCGCGTCCGTTGCGACGCGGCGGTTGACGTTGACGGCGAGCTGCGCGCGTAGCTCTTCGACGCGCGCGAGCCAGCGCGCCGCGCGTTGGGGGCGTAGGCCCTCGGCGAGTCGCGTTAGCTGTTCGCGCAGGTCGTAGTTGACGAGACGCGCCTGCTTTCCGACGTGCGCGAGCAGCCAAAGGTCGTGAATCAAAAACTCAAGCGCGTCGAGCCGAGGCTCGTACTCGTCCTTGTGCTTGGCGTCGCCCATCTCCTCCGCTGCGCGAAGCAGACGCACGCGGTCGTTGCCGGAGGTTAAGGCTTCGACTACCGCGAGCATCGCGTCGCGGCGTGCGCGGTACTTGTCGAGGTTGAGGCCGAGCGCGACGCCGGGCCTGCCCGCGGCGAGGTGTGCCGCGAGACGCGCCTCGTCGCCCGCGCGTTGACGATTCTTGACGAGGTGGCTTTCAAGCTCCTCGACCGTGAGCGGGGCGAAACGCACGGTCTGGCAGCGCGAACGAATAGTCGGCAGTAGACTCGCCGGACGCGAGGTGATGAGAATCAGATGAGTGGTCGGCGGAGCTTCTTCGAGCGTCTTTAAGAGGGCATTGGACGCTGGCTCGTTAAGACTATCCGCATTCTCAATAAGGTAGACGCGCGCGTTTCCTTCGACGGGTCGGAAGTTGCATTCACGCTCAAGGTCGCGGATCGCGTCTATCAGGATGTTTCGATTGTAAGGGACGACGATCCCCACGTCGGGATGCTCGCTGCGTGCGACTTTCTTGTGCTCATCTTTTTCATCAGACGGCGGCAGATGAAAGTGGCCGATGCGGATGCAGGCGGGACACTCGCCGCACGCCTCGACGCCTCGACGCGAGCGGCAGTTGAAGGCGCGCGCAAGCTCGACCGCGAAGAGTTTTTTCCCAAGCCCCTCCTCGCCCGCGAACAAAAGCGCGCCCGGCACGCGCCCCTGCCCAAGCATGCGGCGCAAAATCTCCTTCGCGCGCTCGTTACCGATGAGTTTGTCGAACATAAATCGAGTCAGAGTCTGGAGTCTGGAGTCTGGAGTCTGAAGTCAAAGACGAAGCACGACCTGTCTTGTCTTGACTCCAGACTCCAGACTTCAGACTCCAGACTCTATAAGCGGCATGACGAGCCGCATCACCTGCGACTGCGTCTCTTGTACGGAGCCGCTGGCGTCAATGACGCGGACGCGCTCCGGCTCGGCGTGTGCGATCTTCAGGTAAGCGTCGCGGACGCGCGTGTGGAAGGCCGCGTCCTCGGCGTCGAGGCGATCCATGCTGCGCCCTTTGCGCGTACGATGCGTTGCGCGCCTTTGGCTCTCGTCTACTGTGAGATCGAAGATGAGCGTCAGGTCGGGCTTGAGTCCGCCGGTGGCGAGCGCGACTACATCGGCGATCAACTCGTCGGAGAATCCGCGCCCCGCGCCCTGAAAGGCTACCGTGGCGTCGGCGTATCGGTCTGAAAGTACGACGTGGCCTGAGTCGAGCGCGGGGCGGACGAGCGTGCGGACGTGCTGCGCGCGGTCGGCGGCGTAGAGCAGAAGCTCCGCGAGCGGGTCAACCTGCTCTTCTACGTCAAGCACGAGACTGCGAATGCGCGTGCCGAGGGGAGTGCCGCCCGGCTCGCGCGTCGAGACGACCTCGTGGCCGCGCAGGCGCAGCTCGCTCGCGAGCATACGCATCTGCGTTGACTTGCCGGAGCCGTCAATGCCCTCGAAGGTGATGAAAGCGGCGGCCAAGACTCTCTCGGTTCTCCGTGTTCGTTTGATTAAAGAAGCGAAGCGTTAGCCTTCGGCGCGACCTGCGTGATCGCCGGGGTCAGTGGTGTGCTCCGAGCCGTGCGGCGGTCGGTGGTCGCTAAAGGGGCGACGCGCGTGTTGGATCGTCGAGATAGCATGTTTGAAAATGAGTTGATCCTGCGGGCCGGATTCGAGTAGCACCGAGAATTTGTCGAAGCTGCGGATGCGCCCGGACAGTTTCGCGCCGTTCATCAGATAGATCGTTACAGTATCCTTCTCTCGGCGCACCGTGTTCAGAAATGCGTCCTGAATGTTCTGAGGAGAAGTTTTTGTGTCCACAGTCGAACCCCGCTCGAAAACCGACCTTGACTTGAGTCCAATCAGATTACACCCAAAAGTTAAAAGTTCAAAGTTCGAGGCTGAAAGTTTACAGAAAAGCGAAACTTTAAACTCGGACGCGTGAGATTGCCGCTCACAAGCGGAGCCGCGCGGCGACTTCGGCCTGCACGCGCGGGTCGTCGCCGAAGCCCTCAACCCACTCGACTCCGGCCTCGCGGCGAAACCACGTGAGCTGGCGTTTGGCGTAGTGGCGCACGTCGAGTTTCGTCTGCTCGATTGCGCTCTCAAGCGTGCTGTCGCCGCGCAGGTATTCCGCGACGCGCCGGTAGCCGTGCGCGCCGAGCGCGCTCGAATCGGCGGGCACCCCGCGCGCGAGAAGGCGCGCGACCTCTTCGACCAGCCCTGCCTTGAAGTGCGTTTCCGTGCGAAGGTTGATGCGTTTGTAAAGCTCTTCGCGCGGAGGTTTGAGCGCAAAGACGCGAAGGCGCGCGGCGTGGGGCGGGGGCGCGGGTCGCGCGTGCGACTGCGCGGAGAGAGGCACGCCCGTTTGCAAGCGCACTTCGACGGCGCGCTGCACGCGCGACCAGTCGCGCGGATTGAGTCGCGCGGCGGTCTTTGGGTCTAGTCGTCGCAATACTGCGTGTAGATGCTCCGCCCCGCGCCGCTCTCGAATGCGGACGAGGCGGCGGCGGAGTAGCTCGTCCGTCGGAGGCGCTTCAAAGAAGGGCTGGCGCAGGGCGCGGAGGTAGAAGCCCGACCCGCCGACGAGCATCGCGAGATGGCCGCGCGCTTCAATCTCGTCAATCAGACGCAGCGCGTCGCGCGCCCAGTCGGCGGCGGTGTAGGTCATCCCCGGAGGCACGAAATCAATCAGGTGATGCGGCACGCCTCGACGCTCCGAAGGCGGGAGTTTGGCCGTCGCGATCTCTATCTCTCTGTAAACCTGAACGGAGTCGCAGTTGATTATCTCGCCGCTGAGACGCAGAGCGAGCGCGATACCCAACTCGCTCTTGCCCGAAGCGGTAGGGCCGACGACGGCGATGATCGGCTTCTCTGTTTGTTCGTGCGCGCTCACTTGGAAGGGAAAAGGAGGCGGAAGACTAGGGCCAGCCCGATAAGCGCGAGCAACGCCAGCGCGCCGACGAGTTGTGTGCGTGAGAATCGCATCTGTTGAAAGTACATGGCAGAAGCCCGACCGTAAAGGAGGGCGTCGCCTCGCGGTCATCGCGCAGTTATCACATAGTTGGCACGCCCTCCCTTACGGTCGGGCTTCTGCCTCAGTAGAGCTTCGTTACTTTGATGTCGGTGTAGTACGACTTCAGAATCTTATCGTAGCTCAGCCCCGCGCGCGCCAGCCCGTATGCGCCGACCTGACACATGCCGACGCCGTGGCCCCAGCCGCGCCCCTTGAAGGTGAACTTCGTAACACGACTGCTTTCGTCGAACGTTCTATCAACGACGAAAAGCTGTTCGCGAAGGCGGAGCGCGGAGCGTATGCGACCGCCGCGCACGTGCGCCGTGCCGCTCGTGCCGATGACTTCGAGGTCTAGCACGCGGCCCGAAACCCCGCGCTGCCGGACGCGCACATCAACGAGCGCGCCGACGCCCGGCACGGAGCGTCCGAGCCGCGAGAGGACTTCCGTGGGCGACAACGACACAGACCAGTTCGCGAACGGCGAGTAGTGATCCGTGGCCGCGCCGCTCGCCGAAGGGCGCGCTTCGAGGTAGTCAATCTCGCCGCGCGCGTTCGTGTGGTAGGCGACCGTCTCGCCGCCGACGAAGTTGATTTCGCGGACGGGGAAAAGGGCTTCGCCGAACTCGCTGAAGAGATACGCGTCCGCCGTGACCTTCAGACTCGACTCGCCCTTGCCGGAAGATGGACGCAGGACGAGCGCATCTTTCGAGCTTGAGCGCGCCGTCGCTTTTTGCAGACGGAGAAGATTGCGCGCTTCGAGCGCGTGCGCGATTGAATGCAAGGCGCGAGCGCGCGAGACGGGCAGGCGCGGGCGGAGCGTGCCGTCGGGGAAGAGTGCGATGTGCCCTTCGCGCAGCATCGCGGCAACGTCTGCGCGGTTCTGCTGCGCCACGTCGCCGGCGTCGCGGAAGGCGAGGAGGTATTCAACGTCCGCG
>DASQLL010000401.1:0-2711 GCA_035630035.1 Pyrinomonadaceae bacterium
GCTTCCTCAAGCTCGGTCTTTGCGTATGGTTGCCGTTGGTCGCGGTGATTGCGGCGTTCGGGGCGGCGGCTCAGGCCGGACTCGTCTGCGGCGACCCCACGGACAAAGGATGCGCTCCGCAGTACGACGGCTTCGAGCCGCACGACCTGACATTCCTTACGGGCCGCGCCGAGTTGGGCACGGGCACGACGCACGAGTCCGACGAGTTCTACGCCGTGATTCTGGAGAGCGTGCTGGCAGCTTCGGCTAAGAGCAGCAGTGGATGCGCCTTCGTCGGCGAGTCGAAGCGGCTTGCGGCGCAGAAGCAGTTCCCGCGCAACAAGGCGTTCACCTCTCGCAACGCCTGCACGGGAAACGTCGTTCTCTACGACAGCACGGATGTCAACTTCAACTTCCTAGCCGCCTACGGCGGCAAGACCGCGGGCGAAGCCGATCAAGTGCTCGCGAGGGCGAAACGTCGCTACCCGCAGGCAAACGTCAGGCGCATGCGCGTCCGTCTCGACTTCGCCGACGAGTGAGCGCAACACTATAGCGATTTGCATTTGGTGCGACCGTTTAGAGGCGGGCAATGCCCGCCGTCTCAACTTGCGACGGCGGGCATTGCCCGCCTCTAAACGGCGGGTGGTCGGTTTCACTCAATTGCAAATCGCTATAACGACCAAGAAATCCACGTTGCTTTTCACGTGATTACTCCTGACCGCTGCTCTTGTCCCACTCCTCGCGCGTGAGAGGCTTGAGCTGTTCGAGCTTCTTCGCGGCCAGCTCCGCGTTGAGTCCCGAAAGCTCCTTCGCCGTCCAAGCGTCGAAGTCCTTCACAACGTCGGCCAGCTCGCGCGCGAGCGCGTCGCCGCGCCCTTCGTTCATCTCAAGCAGTCGTAATCCCAGTGCAACGCGCGTCGAAAGTCATCACTCTTCGTGCAGCCGCACGCGCCCTCCGAAAGTTTTTCTCCGTTTCGTCACGCGTTCGGGCCGACTCGTGACAGAGAGCGCCTTCGGACAAGTGACGAAAGTTTTCGTTGACAATGACGAAGACTTTCGTCAATAATGCCGGCGAGCTTCGGAGGAGGTGATTTGATGCGCCGCAAAAAACCGAGCGCGCCGCCGCGCCCGACAGACCTTGAGCTTGCCATACTCCGCGTTCTCTGGCAGCGCGGGCCGGGCACGGTTCGCGAAATCCTCAAGGACTTTAACGAGTCGCGCGGGACGCAGGCCGGGTACACGACCGTCCTCAAGATGCTACAGATAATGACGGACAAGGGACTCGCCGAGCGCGACGACTCGCAACGTCCGCAGGTCTATCGCGCGCGACTCTCGCAGGCGGAGACGCAACAGCAGCTTGTCGGCGATTTGCTCGACCGCGCCTTCGGCGGATCGGCCAAGCAGTTGGTGATGCAGGCGCTCGCGAGCCGCGCGGCGTCGGACGATGACTTGGCGGAGGTGGAGCTACTGCTCGACAGGCTCGAAGGAGGAGGCGAGTGATGTTCGTAGTGGATTTAACGCAGCCCTTCTGGCGCGCGCTCGGATGGGCGCTGCTGCATTCGCTCTGGCAGGGCGGTCTCGTCGCCGTCGTGCTGGCCGGTGCGCTCTCGCTTCTGAAAGGCCGGAGCGCAAGCCTTCGTTACGCGCTCGCGTGCGGCGCACTCGCGCTCGCGCTCGCCGCGCCGGTGGCGACGTTCTGGAGCTTCAGCTCGGCGACGACGGGCATCGAGGTTGACGAAATCTCGCTCGCGCGATACGGGCGCGCAGGCTTCGCTGCACTGCCGAACGAAAACTCTTCGCCAATCGAAAAAACTATGAACGCAGACGCGGGCGTCCGAGGCCGGACTCCGCCGCAAGCTCCGGCTCGAAATTTGGAGCGTCTGCTTTCGTGGCTGAGCCTCGCGTGGTTTCTGTGTGTGTTGATGCTTTCGGCGCGGATGCTCGGCGGCGTGGCGGTCGCGCGGCGACTCAAACTGCGCGCGGACGAAGTGGCTGCGGAGTGGCAACAGAAACTCGCGGAGCTTTCGCGACGGCTCCGCGTGAACAAGCGTGTGCGGCTGCTCCAGACGGCGCGCGTGCAGGTGCCGACGGTCGTCGGGTGGCTGCGTCCTGTGATACTCGTCCCGGCGAGCGTCTTCGTGGGGCTGACGCCGTTGCAGCTTGAGGTGCTGCTCGCGCACGAGTTGGCGCACGTGCGCCGCCACGACTACTTCGTCAACCTCTTACAGACTCTCGCGGAGACGCTTCTGTTCTATCACCCGGCGGTGTGGTGGGTCTCACGCCGCGTGCGCGTCGAGCGCGAGCATGCGTGCGACGATCTGGCCGTCGCGGTCTGCGGCGACGCGCTCGTCTATGCGCGCGCGCTCGCGAACATGGAGCGCGTGCGCGCGTCGCGCGCGCGGCTCGCGCTTGCCGCCGACGGAGGAGACTTGCGCTCGCGCGTGTTGAGGCTGGTCGGCTCGACGCGTGAGCCGCACGCGTCCTCGTCGCCGCTCGTCGGAATGGTTCTGCTAGTCGCGTTCGTGGCCGGTGGGGGCTTCGCGCTCAGCGCGCTCTCGCAGAGGAACCCTGTCGCGGCGCATGCAAACGACGCGGCGCGCAGCAAGGCCGAGGCGGTCGCGTTCAAAGGCAGCACGGCGGACGAAGGGATGGCTACCGACGAAAGCGGGGCGACTGATGACAGTCGTGGTGTCAAGGACGCGCAGGCTCAGGCTTTGAGCAATGAGGTGGCG
>DASQLL010000402.1:0-13352 GCA_035630035.1 Pyrinomonadaceae bacterium
ACGGAAACGGCGCGCGAAGAGATAGCGACTCAATCACCAAAAGAAAGTGGCGCGACTGTTCATTCGGTCGCGCCGCTTTTTTATGATCGAAGCGCGGCCAAGTATCAGTACCGTGAGCGGTAGCGAGCGGGTTGTGCGAACATCAATCGCGAGTGTGACGAAAAGCGAAACCCGCTCGCTACCGCTCGCGGTACTGATTCATTCGTCCGGCATCACTGCTAGACTTTCAAACATCAATCCTTTAATCTCACTCGTTCGTAAAAAGCTCGCCGGGGTGGCGTAACTGGCAGCCGCGCGGGTCTTAGAAGCCCGTGCCGAAAGGCGTGCGGGTTCGAGTCCCGCCCCCGGCATCATTCAAGCAACGATGGGCGCGGAACGATGAATGATGAACTGTTTTTAATTCATCGTTCCGCGTTCATCGTTCATCGTTTATAGAGAGGCGGGATTCTCAGTTTATGAAGACAGAGATCGTTGACGTTTCCGAGACGCGCAAAGAGATCAAAATCGAGATCGAGGCCGCGGACGTGCGCGCCGAGTTCGACCGCGTGTCCGAAGAGTACGCGCGCGCCGCGACGGTGCCCGGCTTTCGCAAAGGGCATGCTCCGACCGCGGTCGTCCGCACGCGCTACAAGAAGGACATTCAGGGCGACGTGCTCAAAAGGCTCGTCCCCGACGCCGTCGAGCGCGCGATAACCGAGAGCGGCCTCGACGTTTTGGGCCAGCCCGACGTTCATCTCGATAACGAGGGACTCGAAAAATTCGGGCAGGAGACCATCACGCTCCACGCGCACGTCGAGGTGATGCCCGACGTGAAGCTCGGAGACTATAAAGGCATCGAGGCCGCGCGCCGCAAGCGTCCCGTCACGGACGAGGCCGTCGAGATGGTCATAGAGAATCTGCGAGAGGCTTCGGCGTCGCTTCAGCCCGTCGAAGACCGCGCGTCGGAAGAGGGCGACACCGTCACCGTTGACGTGCAGGGTCGCTACATCGAGCCTCCTTCCGAAGAGGACATCAACGCGGAGGACGTTGACGTGCTGCTCGGCGGCGAGGGCGTGCTTGTGGACTTCAACGAGAACCTCACGGGCGTGCGCGCGGACGAAGTGAAGACCTTCACGGTCGTCTACCCCGAAGACTTCAACGCGAAGGGACTCGCCGGAAAAACGATTGAGTACACGGCGACCGTCAGCGCCGTGCGGCGCAAGGAAGTGCCGGATGTTGACGACGAGTGGGTGAAGAGCCTCGGCGAGGAAGAGGTCGAGACGGTCGAGCAGTTGCGCGCGCGCGTCCGCGAGAACCTGACGAAGTCGTCCGAGCATGAGGCCGAACATCGCATGCGCGACGAAGTTCTGACGCGCCTCGTCGAGCAGCACCGCTTCGAGGTTCCCGAAACAATCGTCTCGTATCAGGCGAACCAGATTCTCCAGTCCATGCTCCGCGACATGATGCAGCGCGGACTCGACCCGCGCAGCGAGGACATCAACTGGGAGGCGATGCGCGACGTTGTGCGCGAGCGCGCGGGCGACGACGTGCGCGGCTCGATGCTGCTTGAGCGCGTCGCCGAGGCGGAGAAAATCGAGGTCACGCAGGAAGAGGTCGAGGCCGAAATTCAGTCAATCGCGGAAGGCTCGCGGCAGACTGTAGAGCAAGTGCGTGCTGCCTTGACAAAGCAGGGGGGCGAACGTAGCATCGCCGACAGATTGCGTAACCGCAAGGCGCTCGACTTCATCGTTCAACACGCGAACGTAAGAGACGAAGAGTGGCGCGAAGAAGCTCACGAAGAAGCGAGCGCATCGAGCGAAGCGGACGCGGCGGTTGAAAGCGCGAAAGGCGGCGAGTCGCAAAGCGAAGAGAAGAGTTGAGCGAGCGCGCCGAATCGCTTTCGCGAAATAGAAATTCATAGATTGGAGATTTGAAATTTCAAATGCGAGTTTGGAGTTTCAAGTCTCCGATTTTGGTTTAAGGGCAATCGGCGCGTGCCCCGCGCGCGCGGCGAGAGAGCTACATCAAGAGAGGTGGAGTTTAGATGAGCAGCGAGAGGCAGTACATCCCGAATCCGACAGTCTTCGAGCAGACGCCGCGCGGCGAGCGCTACTCGGACGTTTACTCGCGCCTCCTGCGCGACAACATCGTCTTCCTCGGCACGCCGATTGACGACACGGTTGCGAACCTCATCATCGCGCAGCTCCTCTTCCTCGAAGCCGAAGACCCTGAGAAGGACATCAATCTTTATATCAACTCTCCGGGCGGCTCGATCACCGCGGGCATGGCTATCTACGACACGATGCAGTTCATACGCCCCGACATCGTGACGATCTGTCTGGGCCAGTGCGCCTCGATGGGCGCGCTGCTTCTGACGGCGGGCAAGGCGGGCAAGCGCTTCGCGCTGCCGAACTCGCGCATACTCATCCACCAGCCTTCCATCGCGGGCGGCATCGGCGGGCAGGCCTCGGACATCAAGATTCAGGCCGAAGAGATCATACGCATGCGCGAGCTGACCTCGAACATCCTCTCCAAACACACGGGCCAGCCCTTCGATGTCATCGAGCGCGACGTAGAGCGCGACCGAATCATGTCGGCCACGCAGGCCAAAGAGTACGGCCTCATTGACGAGGTCATCACGCACCGGCAGTAACCGTAACGAAAGGAAGACTTCGCTTGGGAGCGGCTTCCGCAACGCTTGCGCTGGAAAGGCGCGGCGGCTACAGAGCGATACTCTGGGGCGGCCTTCTGGCAGGCATCGGCGACATACTGTTCGCGTTCATCTTCTACTGGTTGCGAAATGGGATATCTCCTGTTCGCATCCTTCAATCAATCGCAAGCGGACTCGTCGGCGCGCAGGCACGCGAGGGCGGACTCGCGACCGCCGCGCTCGGCGCAGTCCTGCACTTCTTGATAGCGCTTACGGCAGCCGCCGTCTATTACGCAGCGAGCCGCAAGCTCGGCTTCCTTGTTCGTCAAGCGGTTCCGTTCGGCCTGCTCTACGGCATCGTGGTTTACGTGGTGATGAACTTCGTCGTGTTGCCGCTCTCGGCGTTTCCCGGTAAAGGCACGCCGCCGCTCGACGTGATGATTCCCGGCATCATCGCGCACATGCTCGTCGTCGGGCTGCCCATCGCGCTCGCCGTCCGACGATATTCGCGCTAACCGGGGGTGCGCTCCGGCGCGCGTTTTGTGATACATTACAAAAGCGTCGCGGGCCGAGGCCTTACGCGCTCGCCGGGCGTTGACATCTCACTGGCAATCGTCGTAGAAGACTTGCTGCACGCGCCGCGTGCCCTGCAACCCCTCAGGTTTCATTCGTTAGACCGGACGAGAAAGTAGTCCCCCTCGAAACTTTTATGGTACGCCGAACTGACGACACGCTGCGCTGCTCGTTCTGCGGTAAATCGCAGAATGAAGTCAAGAAACTCATCGCCGGCCCCACGGTCTACATCTGCAACGAATGCATTGACATCTGCAACGAGATCATCACAGACGACCAGCAGGCCGAGGCCGTCGCCTCGCGCCCGCCTCTTCCAAAGCCCGCCGAGATAAAATCCTTCCTCGACGAGTACGTCATCGGGCAGGAGGAGACTAAAAAGCGCCTCGCCGTCGCCGTCTACCAGCACTACAAGCGCATCGAGCTTGCGCGCCGCCGCTCGGACGTTGAGATTCAGAAGTCCAACATCCTCCTTATCGGCCCGACCGGCACGGGCAAGACGCTTCTCGCGCAGACGCTCGCGCGCATGCTCTCAGTCCCCTTCACCATCGTTGACGCGACGACGCTCACCGAGGCGGGCTACGTCGGCGAGGACGTTGAGAACATCATCCTCAAGCTCTTGCAGTCGGCCAACGGCGATGTCGAGCGCGCGCAGCAGGGCATCATATACATTGACGAGGTCGACAAGATTTGTCGCAAGGACGAGAACCCTTCGATCACGCGCGACGTGTCGGGCGAGGGCGTCCAGCAGGCGCTTCTGAAAATCTTGGAAGGCACTGTGGCGAACGTCCCGCCGCAGGGCGGACGCAAGCACCCGCATCAGGAGTTCTTCCCCGTTGATACCACCAACATCCTCTTCATCTGCGGCGGCGCGTTCGTCGGACTGGAGAAAGTCATCGAACGTCGCTCGCGCAACAAGTCCTTAGGGTTTCAGGCGCAGATCAAGTCTTCCGGCAGCCGCTACTCGGACGCGCTCGGACAGGCGCAGCCCGAAGACCTCGTCAAGTACGGACTCATTCCAGAGTTCGTCGGTCGCCTCCCCGTCACGGGCGTGCTGCACGAGTTGGACGAGGGCGCGCTCATGCGAATACTCACCGAGCCGAAGAACGCGCTCATCAAGCAGTACCAGAAGAAGTTCGAGTACGACAACGTCAAGCTCCGCTTCACCGAAGACGCACTGAAAGCCATCGCGCATCAGGCGGTCGAGCGCAAGGTCGGCGCGCGCGGCCTGATGATGATTATGGAAGAGCTTCTGCTCGACGCGATGTACACGCTCCCCTCGCAGAAGCGCGTCAAGGAATTCGCCATCACGCGCGAGATGGTCGAGCGCCGCCGCGCCCTTCCGGGCGAGGGGCTTACCGGCGTTGACGAAGCGGCCTAAGGCGGGAAGAGAGGCTAGAGGTTAGAGGCTAGAGGTTAGTTAAAACGATTGTTTTTAACTAGCCTCTAACCTCTAACCTCTAGCCTCTCTCTTTTACTTTGCCTTCCCTGTGGCGCGTCGGCGCGAAATGTTCTAAAATTCGATTTGGCAACGGGGCGAGACGGAAGCTAACGGCTCGCCCCTTGCGGCGCTTTATGGTCTGTAAGAAAGAGCTATATTGAGTTATGGAAGAATACTCTGACCGCACGCCCTCCGACATCGCGCGTCTTCCGATGGTGCCGATACGCGATGTCGTGATTTTCCCTTTCACGAAGGTCGCCTTCAAGATAGGCCGGCCCGGCTCTGTGCGCGCGCTCGAAGACGCGCTCGCGACCGACCGCACGATCTTCCTCGCCACGCAGCACGACGCCTCGATTGACGAGCCGCTCCCCTCGCAGATTTACGGCGTCGGCACAATCGCGCGCATACTTCAGGCGCAGCGACAGGAGAACGGGCAGACCAAAGTCGTCGTCGAGGGGCGCGAGCGCGCCACGACCATCCGCGTCGAGAACGACAACGGCGCGTTCACAGCGACGGTGCGCCGCGCGCCGACCGCGCCCGAGTCCGGCCCGCGCATTGACGCGCTCATGCAGCGCACGGGACAGCTCATCGAGCAGCACATACGCCTCGCGCCCGAAGCGCAGACGGACGCGCTCCAGACCGCGCTCCGAAACACAGACCCTTCGCACCTCGCCGACGCGCTCGCATCGCAACTGAAAATCTCTGTCGAGGACAAGCAAGGGCTGCTCGAAATCTTCTCCGCGCACGGACGCCTGCAACGCCTTGTCGAATTGCTCGAAGTCGAAGTTGACAAGCGACAGCTCGACCGCGCGATACAGGCGCGCGTCAAGCGGCAGATGGAGAAGGCGCAGAAAGAGTACTACCTCAACGAGCAGATCAAGGCCATCCACAAGGAACTCGGACGCAAGGACGAGAAGGCCGAGATGGAAGACCTGCGAAAGCGCATCGAAGAGGCAGGCATGAGCGAAGAGGCGAAAGAGAAGGCCATGCAGGAGCTTCACCGCCTCGAAGCGATGCCGCCGATGAGCGCCGAGGGCACGGTCTCGCGCACGTACATTGACTGGCTTCTGAGCGTGCCGTGGAAACAGAAGTCGAAAGAGATTCGCGACATCACGAAGGCCGAGGAGATTCTGAACGAGGATCACTACGGGCTTGAGAAGATCAAAGACCGCATCCTTGAGCACCTCGCCGTCCGCCAGTTGGTGAAGAACCCGAAAGGCTCGATCCTCTGCTTCGCAGGCCCTCCGGGCGTCGGCAAAACGAGCTTGGGCAAATCAATCGCGCGCGCGACCGGCAGGAAGTTCGTCCGCCTATCTCTGGGCGGCGTGCGCGACGAGGCCGAGATTCGCGGCCACCGGCGCACCTACATCGGCGCGCTGCCCGGTCAGATCATACAGATGATGAAGAAGGCCGGGACGGTCAACCCGCTCATACTCCTCGACGAAGTGGACAAGCTCGGCGCGGACTTTCGCGGCGACCCGTCCGCCGCGCTCTTGGAAGTTCTCGACCCCGAACAGAACAACACGTTTCAGGATCACTACCTCGACGTTGAGTACGACCTCTCGAAGGTCTTCTTCATCGCGACGGCGAACGTTCTGCACACGATACCGCCCGCGCTGCAAGACCGTCTTGAAATCCTGCGCCTGTCGGGCTACACCGAGCGCGAGAAGCTTGAGATAGCCAAGCGCCACCTCGTCAAAAAGCAGGCCGAGGGTAGCGGCCTTCGCGCAGAGCAGGTCGAGTTCTCCGACGAGGCCATCCTTGACATCACGCGCCACTACACGCGCGAGGCGGGGGTGCGTAACCTTGAGCGCGAGATCGGCTCGTGCTGCCGCAAGGTCGCGCGCAAGCTCGTCGCCGAAGGCGCGGGCCAGAGCTTTAAGGTGACGGTCACGCCCGAACTCGTCCGCGAAATGCTCGGCCCGATCAAGTTTCGTCAGCAGGACATTGCCGCCGAGAGCGAAGTCGGCCTCGCGCTCGGCCTCGCGTGGACTGAAGTGGGCGGCGAAGTCTTGCAGATCGAGGCGACGCTAACGAACGGTCGCGGCGGCGTGAGGCTTACGGGCAAGCTCGGCGAGGTCATGCAGGAGTCGGCGCAGGCCGCGCTCACGTGTATCAAGTCGCGCTCGGAGCGTCTGGGCATGAACCTTGAGTTCATACGCAAGCGCGATCTGCACATACACATCCCCGAAGGTGCGATCCCAAAGGACGGCCCTTCGGCGGGAGTGACGCTGGCCGTCGCGATGGCGTCGGCGCTCACGCGCGTCCCCGTCCGTCGCGACGTTGCGATGACCGGCGAGATAACTCTGCGCGGTCGCGTGCTGCCCGTCGGCGGCGTCAAGGAGAAGCTGCTCGCGGCGCACCGCGTCGGCGTCTCGATGGTTCTCATCCCGAAGGACAACGAGAAAGACGTTGAGGAGTTGCCGGAAGAGGTGCGCGCAAGTATGACCGTGCAACTCGTCGAGACGATTGACGAGGTTCTCGCGCTCGCGCTCGAAGACGCATGCCCCACCAACGCGGGCGCGACCGACGAAGCGAGCGGCCTGCCCGTGTGGACGACCGACCAGCCCTCCGCCGGCAGCGCGCCGCCGATGGCCGAGTAGCGTCACTCACGTCGTGCGACGCAGAGCGCGCTCTCTGTGTCGCACGACGAGAAGCCTATCCTTTCGCCCGCCGTGCGGTTGACAGCCGCGCCCGCCCGACTGTAAAGTTCGCTTTTCCCGGCGTCTCATTTCAGCAGGTAGCAACGAGGCAATCAAGGAACATTGCTGTCCCCTCGCGTTCCTTTGCCGCTCCGCTCGTAAGGCTCGCCCGAAAGCAGGTTGCCGCCGTAGTCATAAATTCTTAAGGAGACAATTGATGACTGATAAAGCCAAAAGCGCCGAGCTTATAATGAAGCTCTACGACCTACGCCGCGAAGCGGTCATGCGAGAGGCGCGAAACTGGTTCTTCACCTTCAATCCCGAAAGCATCGAGGACATACAGCGCGCCGCTATGGGCGAGCACAGCGCTTACTACCGAATGGTCACGACCTACTGGGACATGGCCTGCTCGTTCGTCAACCACGGCGCGATTGACGCGGAGATGTTCAACGACGCTACAGGCGAGCAGGTCTTCATCTTCGCAAAGATTCAGCCCTTCCTCGAGCAGATTCGCGCGGCTGCCAACCCGACCTACATGCAGCATCTCGAAAAGCAGATCATGAACATGCCGGGCGCCGAGGAGCGCATCGCCCGCTCGCGCGAGATGTCGAAGCGATTCGCGCAGGCGCGCGCAGCAGCCGCCACCGAGCAGTCCGAGGCCGACGCGGCGAACGCCTAAAAGCCGTGATAAGTGACAGGTGACAGGTGACAAGATAAAACCTGACTTTTCCTGTCACCTGTCACCTGTCACCTGTCACGGTCTTTATGAAGGTCGTCAGCACGAATTTCGTCAAGAGCGCGTTCGAGTCTTCGCAGTGGCCGCGCGACGCGAGGCCCGAAGTGGCCTTCCTCGGTCGGTCGAACGTTGGCAAGTCGAGCATGATTAACTCGCTGCTGCGCGTCAAAGGTCTCGCGCGCACGAGCAACACGCCGGGGCGCACGCAGGCGCTTAATTTCTTTTTGATAAACGAACGTTTCTATTTCGTTGATTTGCCGGGGTACGGTTTCGCGCGCGTGCCGCGCGATGTGCGCGCGGCGTGGGGCAAGCTCGTCACCGATTACCTTGCAAAGCGCGACTCGCTTGTGTTATCAATTCAAATCGTAGACTCGCGCCACGAACCCACGACATTGGATTTGCAGCTCCGCGAATGGCTCCTCGCAGAGGGTAAGCCTTTCCTGACGGTTGCCACCAAATCTGATAAGCTCTCGCAAAACGAGTCGCACAAAAACCTCGCCCGCGCCCGTAAACTATTGGACGCGGTGGGCAGTGGCGCAGGCGGAGAACTTGTCCCGTATTCCGCCGTCACAGGGCGCGGACGTGAACGCATCTGGCACGCTATCGAAGAGGCATTGGCCTCCTCACATTCCCCCTCTTGAGTCTTGAAATCGCTGAAAGGTTTCGGCGCAACCTCGGCGGGAGTCGCGTGCATCGAAATGTCACACGACACAGCCCGCGAAGGTTTTTAATGAAGATTGGACGCGCCATCGCGTCCGCTACGCGGGGGACGCTTGAGCCGACCGCCACGTTCTGCGCCACGCGATGGGGAGCGCGCTCCTTCGGTCGGGCGCACCGAGAGCCATCATTCCCGACACAGTATCGGCAATAATTTCAACCACATTACGAAGGCACGAAGGCGCGGCTTCTCTTTTACGCGAGACACACGCGCCGGAGTTTGATTGAGGGCGCGCGCCCGCAGGGCGCCGTCCCACAGAGAAAAGAAATGTCACGAGAACGCACAACACGCACACGCACCACGAGCCGTGCCAGCGCCAACGGCGCGGCGGACAAAGACGCGGGCGGCAAATCCGCAGCCGCAGCCGTCGAGATCATGCCCGATGTCGAAGTTGACGCCTACGCGGACGACGGCGCGGACGAATCAGCAGGCTACATCGGCGGCAGCGGCGAGACTTTCAATCTCGCCACGCTCAAGGAGATGTCCATCTCCAATCTGACGCAGATCGCAAAGTCGCTCGACGTTCCCGGCGCGACCGGCATGCGTAAGCAGGAGCTTATTTTCAAGGTGCTCGCCGCGCAGACCGAAAAGAGCGGCCTCATCTTCTCGGAGGGCGTGCTTGAGACGCTGCCCGACGGCTTCGGCTTCCTGCGCGCGCCCGAATACAACTACCTGCCCGGCCCTGACGACATCTACGTCTCGCCGTCGCAGATACGCAAGTTCGACCTGCGGACGGGCGACACGGTCTCCGGCCAGATCAGGCCGCCGAAAGAGGGCGAGCGCTACTTCGCGCTCATCAAGGTCGAGGCCATCAACTTCGAGGCGCCGGGCGAATCGCGCGACAAGGTATTCTTCGACAACCTGACGCCGCTCTACCCCGAAGAGCAGTTACGCATGGAGACCGCCTCGGAAGGCATCGTCGGGCGCGTCATTGATCTTGTCACGCCGCTCGGCAAGGGACAGCGCGGCCTTATCGTCGCGCCGCCGCGCACGGGCAAGACGATGATGCTTCAGGCCATCGCAAACTCGGTCTCGCAAAATCATCCGGAAGTGACGCTCATCGTGCTGCTCATTGACGAGCGGCCCGAAGAGGTCACGGACATGCAGCGCTCCGTTCAGGGCGAGGTCATCTCCTCGACCTTCGACGAGCCGCCGACGCGTCACGTGCAGGTCGCAGACATGGTCATCGAAAAGGCCAAGCGTCTGGTCGAGCACAAGCGCGACGTAGTCATCCTTCTCGACTCTCTAACGCGTCTTGCGCGCGCGCACAACGCGGTCGTGCCGCCGTCGGGCAAGATTCTGTCGGGCGGTATTGACGCAAACGCCTTGCAACGCCCGAAGCGCTTCTTCGGCGCGGCGCGCAACATCGAGGAGGGCGGGAGTCTGACGATCATCGCGACCGCGCTCATTGACACAGGCTCGCGCATGGACGACGTTATCTTCGAGGAGTTCAAGGGCACGGGCAACTCGGAGATTCACCTCGACCGACGCCTCTCCGACAAACGCCTGTTCCCGTCAATTGACCTCCAGCGCTCAGGCACGCGCAAGGAAGAGCTGCTTCTATCGAAGGAAGACCTCAACCGCATCTGGGTGATGCGTAGGGTGCTGAACCCGCTCTCGCCCGTCGAGCAGATGGAGGTCGTCCTCGAACGCCTCGGCAAGACCAAGAACAACGCCGAGTTCCTCGCCTCGATGCAGACTTAAAGCCGTGACAGGTGACGGGTGACAGGAAGAACAGGTTTTATCCTGTCACCTGTCACCCGTCACGGTCTTTTCTTGTCACCTGTCACTTGTCACCCGTCACTGCTTTTGGCATAGTATTCCCCAGTTCTAGCAGTCAAGTTTGAGTCCTTCCAGCGCCTCCCCCGGGGCGCGGTGTGTTAGAGGGGGCAGTGCGCGTAGCTTTCCTTTCGTCCGAGGCTGTGCCTTTCGCCAAAACAGGCGGCTTGGGCGACGTTGCGGGCGCGCTTCCGAAGGCTCTGGCGGAAGAGGGCGTGGACGTTTCGCTCATCCACCCGCTCTACGACACGACGGACAGACGCCTTCTGAGCGAGCGGGTCTTTGACAATCTCGAAGTCGAATGGCTGGGGCGGACGCGCCACGTCTCCGTGTGGCGCAGCGAGGCCGCGGGCGTGCCTGCTTTCCTGATAGACGCGCCGGAGTATTTCATGCGCGGCAAGGTCTACGGCTTTGCGAACGACCACCACCGCTTCGCATTCTTCAGCCGCGCCGCGCTCGCGCTCACGGGCCGACTCGGACAAGCGCCCGACGTTGTTCACGGCAACGACTGGCCCTGCGGCTTCGCAATCGCGTGGCTCTGGGCGGGGCGCGCTTGGGGCGGATTCCTTTCGCGGACGCGGACGCTTCTCTCGATTCACAACCTCGCCTATCAGGGATTGTTTGACCCGAATGATTTGTGGAGCATCGGCTACAGGCATGGCGAGGAGTCAAACATCTTTCTGTCGAACGGCGTGGCCTCGTCTTTGAAAGCGGGACTGATGACGTGCGACGCCATCTCGACCGTGAGCCGCCGGTACGCATACGAGATTCAGACTTCGGAGCAGGGCCACGGCCTCGACTGGCTTCTGAGGATGCGGCAGGACAGGCTCATCGGCATCACGAACGGCGTTGACTACGACGTTTGGAATCCGGCGACCGACAGGCACATCGCGGCCAACTTCAACGCCGAAGACATGTCGGGCAAGCGCGTCTGCAAGCTCGACCTGCTGCGACGCTTCGGGCTGCCGGAAGAGCCGGATCGCCCCGTCATCGCGACCATCTCGCGCCTTGTCGCGCAGAAGGGTTACGACATCATCAAGCAGGCCGCCGGGCAGATGCTCGAAGCGGGCGCGTTCTTCGTCGCGCTCGGATCGGGCGAGAGCGAGTACGAGAATTTTTTGCAGGCGCTCAAGAATTACGCGCCGCACCGCGTCGCCGTTTACAAGGGCTTCAACGAGCCGCTGGCGCACCAGATAGAGGCGGGCGCGGACATCTTCCTAATGCCTTCGCTCTACGAGCCGTGCGGGCTGAATCAGATGTACTCGATGCGTTACGGCACCGTCCCGCTCGTGCGCGCGACCGGCGGACTAGACGACACGGTCGAGCAGTTCAATCCTTTGAACGGCGAGGGCACGGGATTCAAGTTCGAGCATTACTCGGCGCAGGCGCTCGTTGATAAGATACGCGAGACGATTTACTGGTACACGCAGCCGGCGGCGTGGCGCAGGATTCAGCAGAACGGGATGCGCGTTGACAACTCTTGGCAGGCGGCGGCGCGCAAGTACGTGAGGGTCTATCACGCGCTCCCCGGCATGTAAGCTTCGCGGCGCGCGCGGAGCAACCGTTATTCATCAAAAGGGCGCGAGTCGAGGATCGAGAACAGCGCTTCGCTCGCGAGTTATTAAGGTAATCGAAGGAGATTTCAAGGCATGAGTGAACACGTCAAGGATGTTAGCGACAGCAACTTCGAGTCGGACGTTTTGAAGTCCGACCGTCCCGTCCTCGTGGACTTCTGGGCGCAGTGGTGCGCGCCCTGCCGCATGCTCGCGCCGACGGTCGAGGCCGTCGCGGAGAAGTACGCGGGCAGCGCCGCCGTCGTCAAGCTCAACGTGGACGACAACCCGCAGGTCTCGCAGCGCTACGGCATCAAGGGCATTCCGACGCTCATCCTCTTCAAGAACGGCAAGGAGGAGGAGCGCGTCGTCGGCGCGACCTCGAAGGAAGCCATCTCGCGCATGATTGATAAGCACGTTAGCACGGGCGGCGCGGCCAGCGCCTGATGCCGGAGAAGTGCATTGTGGCGCGAGCGGTGTTTAGGAACGCGCGCTCGCGCCATTTATCTGTTTAGTGCGAGGGGCCGAAAGCTTCGGCCACGCTTCCCGGCTCGCGAAGGTTTTTCGCTGCGGGCTTCCACGGTCAAGTCGCGGGTGATGAAATCAACGCCAGCCAGTCGCGCCGCGTTGCGCCGCTCGTTCGAGGAGCGGCTTGCGGCCAAGCGCGTCCGCGCCGTCGAGGACGCGAAGTTCCGCGCGCGGCAGGCGCAGGGCAAGCTCCGCCGCTTCGTCAGCATACGCTTCCGACGCGACGAGGTCATCGAGTCGCTCGCCTCACGTCGCGGCGACTGCAACCGTTGCGGCGCGTGCTGCGAGATACTTTTCAAGTGTCCCTTCCTCAAGAAGCACGGCGACGGCACGACCACCTGCGGCATCTACGAAGACCGCCCCTCGCAGTGTCGCCTCTTTCCGATTGACAGCCGCGACCTCCAAGAGGTGCGCGGCACGTGCAGCTTCTATTTCATCGAGAAGCCGATCAAGCTGGAACGGGCTAGCTAGTCTGGAGTCTGGAGTCTGGAGTCTGAAGTCAAGACCACTTGCCTTTGACTCCAGACTCCAGACTCCAGACTCCGGACTCTTATGGCAAAAGTCATCGTTGTCATCGGCGCGCAGTGGGGCGACGAGGGCAAGGGGAAGATCGTTGACCTCTTGGCCGAGCGCTTCGACCTTGTAGCGCGCTATCAGGGCGGGCACAACGCGGGCCACTCCGTGAAGGTCGGCGAAAAGACCTACGCGCTGCACCTCATCCCTTCGGGCATCGTCCACCCCGGCAAGACGTGCGTG
>DASQLL010000403.1:0-6330 GCA_035630035.1 Pyrinomonadaceae bacterium
GGCGGCTCGCGCTGGGAGGTGCAGTTCGACCGCGAGGCGATGCGCGAGCTTGTCTCGCTCGCGCCGCCCGGCATTGACGAGATCGCCGCGCTGTCAGCCGTCAGCGATCTTCTGGACGAGGGCGCGTACACGACAATCGTCCTCGACACCGCGCCGACGGGCCATCTGCTGCGTTTTCTTGAGCTGCCCGACATCGCGCTCGCGTGGGTCAGGACATTCATCAAGCTCCTACTCAAATATAAGAACGTGGTACGCTGGGGCGGCGTGGCCGAAGAGCTTGTAGCGCTATCGAAGAGCATCAAGCGCGTCGCCGCGCTGCTGACAAATAGCGACGACTGCGAGTTCGTAGGCGTCGCAATCCCCGAACGCATGAGCCTTGAAGAGACTGACCGGCTCGCCGCGAGCCTCGACGCGCTGAGGATTCCGATGAGCAGCCTTCTCATCAACAACGTCGTCGCCGAAGAGGCCGCGCGCGCGTGCGACTTCTGCGCGGCGCGGCGCGAAGGGCAAGCCGAAGTCGTCGAAGAGTTCCGCAAAAGGTTCGCGCGCGGCGTGGAGCTTTACGCCGCGCCGCAACACGACGACGAAGTGCGCGGGCCGAAGCGTCTGCGCGAACACTTCGAGAGTTGGCATAGACTAGGCTAAAGCCTGCGGCAAAGTTGCCGTAGCGGTAACGCGAAAGGCAATTAACATGGATGGACAGGATGAACAGGATTAAGAATTTAAGATTTCAAATCTCAACCTTTCAATTCTTCTTTTCGCTTTTCATCCTGAACATCCTGTCCATCCATGTTAATAATTCCTTCTGAAAACAAACGGGCATTCTGATGAGCAGACGTGAGGCAGAGACAAAACCCGCCGAAGGTGAAGACGCGCAGGGCTTCTACGTCTACTGCGTCGGCGCAGATGACGCGCTCGCGCCGCTCTTCGACGCGGACGTGCCCGGCGCGATTGAGGACGGGCGCGGCCTTGTGTTGGTCGAGGCGGGCGGGCTTGCGGCGGTCGTGAGCCGCGTGCCGCTCAGCGATTACGGCGAGGACGCGCTGGCGTCGCGTCTCACGGACGCGACGTGGACGGCGACGCGCGCGATCAGGCACGAGCGAGTCGTCGAGCATTTCGCGCGCCGCGTCGCGGTCGTGCCGCTGCGCTTCGGCACGATCTATTTGCGCCGCGAGTCGGTCGCGGGGATGCTCGCGGAGAGGGGCGCGCAGTTGCGCGCGGGGCTGGCGCGGCTCGACGGTCGGGAGGAGTGGGGCTTGAACGTCTACGTCGAGCGTGCGCGTCTGCGCGAAGAGGTGACGCGCGTGAGCGCGCGCCTGCGCGAGCTGAGCGCGCGCGCCGAAAGCTCTCCGCCCGGACAGGCTTACCTGCTGCGAAAAAAAATAGAAGCGATGCGTGAAGAAGAGGCGCGCGCGGAGACTAAGCGCATCGCCTTTGAAATCGAGGACGCGCTCGCAGACGCGTGCGACGGCGCATCGCGCCTGCGCGTTCTCAAAGACGAGGCGACGGCGCAGGGCGAGTTGGCCGCGCGGCTCGCCTTTCTGGTCGCGCGCGCGCGTTTCGACGAGTTCCGCGAGGCGGCGGAGCGGCTTGCGGAGGAGCATGTGCCGCTCGGCTTCAGCTTCGAGCTTACGGGGCCGTGGCCGGCGTATAACTTCGTCGTCGAGGACGACGACGAAGGCAAAAGGCAAAAGGCAAAAGGCAAAAATCAAAAATAACTGTTTGCGCGGAGCGAGACCGCATTTTTGCCTTTTGCCTTTTGCCTTCACGAAGTGATTATGGTTGACGAAGTATTCGAGCTTGATGCCGACGACGAGCTGTCGCTGCTTGAGACGCTTGACCACGTTCTCGACCGCGGGCTTGTGATCGCGGGGGAGGTGACGATTGCGGTGGCGAACATTGATCTGATTTACCTCGGCCTGAATGTTCTGCTCGGCTCGACCGAGGCCGTCAACCGCGTCTTGGGAGACCGCGAGCGCCGGCTTGAGTTCCTGCACGTGCGCTCGCTCGATGCGTCGGAGCGGGGCAAGGAGTGATGAGATTTTACGTCTACTGCCTGAGCGACGAGTTGAAGGATGAGGCCGTCGAGGGTTTGAAGGGTGTGGGCGGCGCGCTCGTCAGGGTGATAGCGTTCGGGCGGCTCGCGGCGGTCGTGAGCGAGCTTGAGGATGAGAGCGTCGCTGTTGTGAGCGAGAACCTGCGCGCGCACAACGCGGTCAACGCGGGCGTGCTGGCGCGCTCGACAACGCTCCCCTTCCGCTTCGGCACGCTGGCGACCGAGTCGCGTCTCGCCGAATACGTCGCGGCGAATGAGGGATCGCTCGTCGCCGCGCTCGGACGCGTCCGTGGCTGCGTCGAGATGGGAGTCAAGATCATGGAGAAGGCAAAAGGCAAAAGGCAAAAGGCAGAAGATGGGAGTGAAGAGGCGAGGAGCGAAGTTGTGTTGACTGATGAGGCAAGCGGCGCGGAGGCTGGCGCGTCGGGCGTGGGGAGAGGGACGGCGTTCCTGCTCGCCAAGCGGCGCGAGGTTCTGGGCGATGAAGCGGAGAGGCGTCGGGCCGAAGAGGTCGCCGGTTGGCTCGCCGAAGGTGTGTCGGGACTTGTGCGTGAGTCTTCGGTGCGCGTCAATCCGTCGGACGCGCTCGTCGTGCGCGCGGCGCACCTTGTCGAGCGTGCGCGGGTCGAAGAGTACAGAGGGCGCGTGCGGTCGCTCGGCGCGGAGCGCGTCGAGCTTCATTTTTTGACGAGCGGGCCGTGGCCGCCGTACAGCTTCGGCGAGTTGCGCGGTTGAGGCGTCGGCGGCGTGAACGAAAGTCACGCCGCGCGTCGCGTCTGCTACAATGGCGTGCGGCGCGACTTTTGGTTGTGGACACGTCGCGCGTTTACAGGGTACTCTTGTGGAGCATCTTTCCCCCGAATCCCCCGTTCCGGTCGAGCCGGAAATTGAAACGGAGCATGCCGCGGAGTTCGTCGAACAGCTCAGGCGCGTGGCCGACGCGCTGCCCGAACGCGTCAACATTGATGCGCGGTCGGTCGAGCAGGGACTCGCTAAGCTCGTCCTGACGCTGATCGAATTGATACGCCGCCTTCTGGAGAAGCAGGCCGTGCGGCGTATGGAGGGAGGCGGGCTTTCGGCGGAGCAGGTCGAGGAGCTGGGGCTGACGCTCATGAAGCTCGAAGAGAAGATGGGCGAGTTGAAGGCGCAGTTCGGCCTTGAGGACGAAGACCTCAACATTGACTTAGGCCCGGTCGGGAAATTGATCTGAAAGGAGGCAGGAGCAGGAGGCAGACGGCAGCAGCCGTCGTTATTGCGGTTCTTGAATTAGAAACTCAGGTTTGAAATCAAAGCGGTTTTCCCTGCCTCCTGCCCCTGCCTCCTGCTTACTGTAACTTCGGCGGCCCTTCGAGAGCCTTGCGTTATGGCGCGAAGGACGACCCCACTCGAAAGGGAGTGCAAGCGAATTGTCTAGCGATAGAACGAGTCTCATCTCGTCGCGCCCGCCCGGACTGGTTGACGTGCTCGACCGCATTCTTGACAAGGGGCTGGTTATAGCGGGCGACATCAAAGTCTCACTTGCGAACGTCGAGTTGCTGACGCTGCAAATACGCCTGCTCATCTGCTCGATAGACAAAGCCGAGCAGATAGGTCTGAACTGGTGGCGCTACGACTCGAACCTGACGACGCGCGCCGCCGCAGCCGAAGCCGAAAACGTCGAATTGCGCGAGCGCATCGTCGCGCTCGAACGTGAGGTCGGACAACTTAGCGCGCCCCCCGCGCGCATCGAAGTTGCCGGACGATCCCCCAAGGTCGGCTCGAAGGCGCGCGCGCCGAAAAGCATCCCGCCGCGCAAAGGCAGGAAACGCCCCCCGCCTTAGAAAGTAAGACCAACTTCCCCTCCGGGCCTACAGAGGCCCGCCCGAAGCAAATTTCCCCTCGCGAAACGTCAGGAGCGTTGAAACCGTAAGACTCTGCCACGCACCCGGCCCGGCTGCGGGTGCGGCTCAAAGTTTCGACTCATTTTCGGAAGAGAGGAATCAGACCAAATGGCTGTAGAGAGAGCGCCCGGCGGCACAAGTCTCATAGACGTGCTCGACCGCGTGCTGGACAAAGGCATTGTCATTGACGCGTGGGTTCGCATCTCGCTCGTCGGCATTGACCTAATCACGGTCGAGGCGCGCGTCGTCGTCGCCTCGATTGACACCTACCTGAAGTACGCCGAGGCCGTCGGCCTGACGCCCGCGGTCTCGCGTCCCGCGCTCACGGCAGCCGCCGAGCCGCTCAGCGACGAGACGCCCGCGAGGCGGCGCGTCCCGGTGGACGTGGACAGGCAGTAAACAGTTTTCAGTTTTTAGTTTTCAGTTTTCAGCCCGGCACTCCCGGCCTACGAATGAAGTTTGCGCGGAGCGCCCGACCGAAAAGAAATGAAAACTGAAAACTGAAAACCGAAAACTGATTGCGATGGAGAACCGTCTGGCAGAGACCGAGCCTACGCCGGGGGCACTGGCCGAGGGCCGAGAGCGCGCCGCGCCGTCCGCGCAGTACGAGTTCATCTTCGAGATGACGACGCAACTGCTCGCCGCGCAGAGGCTCGAAGAGCAGGTGTCGCTCGTGTTGGACACGATGACCGCCGGCCTCGGCTACGCGGGCGCGGCGGTCGCGCTCATTGACAAGCGCAGGGGCGTGCTGAGATTGCGCGGCGCTGCGGGCTTCGCGGAAGACGACGCGCTCGCGGGGCTTGAGATTCCGCTCGACTCGAACGCGCCGCACGTCCGCGTCGTCCACGACGGAAGGCCCGCGTGGGTCACGCGCGACGGCGGCGACGAAGAGCGCGGATTCCTCGAACAGTTGGGCGTCGGGACGGACGTTTTCGCGCTGCCGCTTTTCGGCGGGCACCTCACGGCGGAGCAGCAGACGAGCGACTTCGCCCTCAGGCCCGGCGAGGAGGAGCGCTTCTGGTCGCCGCAGGCGCTATGCACGGGCGCGCTCTACGTCGGCGCGCGGCGCGAAGAGGTGGACGAGGCGCAAGCCGATATGCTCGCGCGCTTCGCAGACCGCATCGGCGTCATCCTCTCGAACACGATTCACACCGAGCGACTGGGCGCGACCGTCCGCAAGCTTCAGCGCGAGCGGCAGTGGGTCGAGTCAATCATGAAGTCTGTGGCCGACCCCATCGTCCTGACGAACCTAGACAACGAGATACTCCTTCAGAACCGCCGCGCCGAAGAGTTGTTCAGCGACCGAAAGGACGCCAACGAAGGCAAGCGTCGCGCGCTTGAGATGAACGACCTTCTGTTCTCCGCTTATCTTTCGAGCGCGGCGGTCGCGTCCGAAGAGCTTGTTGGGCGCGACCTCATCCTCGTTGATCCAATCGAAGGCTCAGACATACACTTCGAGGTTCTATCCACGCCCGCTCTGAACGTTCGCGGCGAGCGCATCGGCATGGTCTCGATATTCCGCGACGTGACAGACCTCCGTCGCGCGAACGAAGAGCTGGCGCGCAACTTCATCAAATTGCAGCAGACCGAGGCCGAGGCACGCCGCGAGCGCGACCGGCTCGACCTCATACTTGAGCACGTCGGCCAGCCCATCGCCGTCTGCGACTCTTCGGGCAAGTTCATACTCTTCAACCAGCGCGCCGAGCTTCTGTTTCAGGAGCGCGACGACATGCCCGCGCAGGCGGCGCGCGCCGTTCGGAACAACTCCGTCAAGCTCACGTCCTTCATCTCCGCGCTCGCTTCGGGCGTCGAGACGGGCCGTCAGGCGGAGATAGAGCTGATTGACCCGAAGGTGGGCGATTCGCTCCCGATGGAGATCACGTCCGCCGAAGTTCTGGACGCCACGGGACAGGTGACGGCGGTCGTCTCCGTGCTGCACGACCTGTCGGAGATTCGCGAGCTTGAGCGTCGGCGCGTCGAGCAGCAGCTCTTCGAGTCGGAAAAATTGGCGGCGGTGGGCCGCCTCGCCGCATCAATCGCGCACGAGGTCAACAACCCGCTCGAAGCCATCAAGAACTCGCTCTATCTTCTCTCGACGGGCAAGGTGGAGCAGAACGCGCGCTTTCTTGACGTGGCGCGCAAGGAGACCGAGCGCGTCTCGCACATCATCCGGCAGATGCTCGGATTCGCGCGCCGCACGGGCGAGGCCGAGTGGGTTGACGTTAATCAGATCATCGAGGAGACGCTTATCCTCGTCGAGAAGAAGATGCGGCAGGCGCGCGTCGAGCTTGTGCGCGAGTTCGATCCGGGGCTGCCGAAGGTGCGCGCGCGCGCAGACCAGCTTCGGCAGGTCTTCCTCAACCTGCTCCTCAACGCGCAGCAGGCCATCGAGCG
>DASQLL010000404.1:0-3924 GCA_035630035.1 Pyrinomonadaceae bacterium
TCCGCATCTCGCGGACTTGCAGGCTCACCTGCGGCTTTTTGAGATACTTCGCCAGAGCCTTGACGATGTCTCCCTTGATCTCGCGATCAATGCGGCACTGCGCGCGGATCGGCTCTTCGACGAAGGGGACTTCGATATTGCCCTCGTCGTTAACGATGAGCGTGCCGTTGAACTGAGGCTCGTTGTAGACACGCAAGTCCAGCACGTCGCCGGGGCCGAGCATGTACTTTTTGACGCCCATCGCATCCATCGGATTGCCGGACGGGCTGGGGCTGGATATGTTCACCTGCGGCACGGATGAAGACCCGCCGTCTTGTTGCGCGAGCGCCGCCGCAGCTGAGACGCAGCAGATGGCTACGACGAGAAGAACTTTTTTCACTTTCATAAACACCTTCCTGTGGAAGAGAGGCACAAAGTTTCGGGTCGCTCTGCGTCTTCCCTTTGCCGACGAAAAACAGTAGATGCAGTCGGCGGGGCGTCGGCTGCCCCCGGCTGCACGAAAATCCGGCTTACCTCATCCCGCGGTTTGCCTTGCTCGACTTACCGCGCCCGTCCTCACTCGCGTTGCGGCGTCGCCGGCTGCCGTGAAGGGGCACCGTGCCGGGAACGGCGAAGCCTTTGAAGAGTAGGTTGCAATTGTCGCACAGGAGGCTGTAAACGCCAATCATTCGCAGCACCAGAGGCGTGTCCGTGTAGCCGCGCCGCAGACGCCTGCTCCGACACTTCGGGCAACGCTGCGCGATCATCCCACGACCTCCTCACCCTCCGAGTCAGCCTCGAACGGCCCGCGCCGGCCCGCGACGCGCCGCGCGCCCTGAACGTCGCTGGTGGCATCCTCGTCGCCATCATCCGCCGTGCGAATGCGCGCGCGCAAAAGCTCTATCTCGCGCTGGATGCGCGTCGCGGCCTCCTCGCGCGCGTCCTCGCCCATCTCGGCGCGCGACAGATAGAAGAGCGCGTCGCGATAGCGCGCGACGGCCCGCGCGTACCTGCCGCGAAAGGCCGCGCGCTCTGCCATCTCGACCCACTGCCCGACCTTCACCGACCCGATGAAGTCGCGCACGGCGATTGAAGAGTCGCGCAGCTCCTGCTCGTCGGGATAGACCTTCAGAGCCTCGTCGAGAACTTCGATGGCGCGCTGCGCCGTTTCGATCTTGTCCGAGAGACGCACGCGCCGTTGCGCCTCCTGCGTCAGGCGCATCACCTCGCCGCGCGCCCACGCGAGAAGGTGCTTGCGCTGGAGTGCGCGCACGCGCTCCTGACCGGAGCGCAGCGCGAAGCGCATCTCCGCCGCGCCTCCCGGCGTGCGTAGAGCTTCATCCGTCGCCGCGAGGTGCTGCTCGCACAGCCTGTATGCTTCGAGGTGCGCGTCGGGCGGCGTGCCTGCGGCGTCAAGCTCCGAGAGCCGCTGTTGCAGGTTGCGTAGCGCCGCCACCTGCGCCTGCATGCCCGAACGATTCGCCGCGACGGGCTTCGGCTTGAGCGAGGGGCGCGCGGCCTCGCCGCCGCCCATCAGCAACTCCATCTCGCGCGTGTATCGCGCCCACGCGCGCCGCATCGCGATCTCGCGCGCGGCGGCGGCGATTAGAATGACGAACCCCGCTGAAAGCCCCGCGGGAATCCACGGCGCTTCGTCGCCCTCCGAGCGCAGCAAAAACCATATACCCCAGAAGAGCGCGAGCGAGAGTCCGCCCGCGACGACCATGTAACCGACGGTCGAAGGCATGCGCGGCTGCGGCCTGCTGCGGCGACGCGGCGCGCTCCCTTGAGCGCGCGTGGGCGCGTTCTGCTGCGCCGTGTGCTCGGCTGAGCGGGTGGGCAATCGTTTACTCCGGCGAAAACTTCAGGTTAGAAACCTCGCCTTCGGATCGGCAAACGGGCGAGGCTGATTCGCGGCCCGGCGGCTAAGCGGGGATTATAGTCATTCTATTCAACCGCGTCTATCCGCGGTTCGCCGCGCCGCCTCGCGCTCCCAGCGTCACGTTAGCGGCTCGCCGCGGGCTTGCGCTAAGGGCCACGGCTCTCGCTTCAAATTAGGCTGGAAGAAGCGCGCGGATACGTTTATACTTGCGTTCCGTTTTGCTCGTGCGCTTTCAAGGGTCGCGCGGTCGCACGTCCCCGACCAAGCTCTTCGGCGTAAAGGTTCTAAGGCGGCGAGAGTTGATGCGCGCGTCCAGAGCCGCAAGGCAACTGTTTGAAGACGAGGAGGGTTCGTAATGGAGATGCGGTGTCAAAAGTGCGGCGCTTCGGTCAACGCCGATCAGGCCTTCTGCTCGAAGTGCGGCGCGGTGGTCGGCATGAGCGACACTGCCCAAAAGGGCGACGAATGGGACATGGCGGCCACGATGGTCGGCAAGAAAATGCCGATCCCGGAATCGTCGAAGCCGACCGTCGTCAGGAAGGCGATGCCCGACAGCCCGCGCCCTACCCCGCCGCCACAGCAGGCGTACACGCCATCGCAGCCGCCGCAGCAGCCGCAGCAGCCGTACCAGCAACCTGCGAGCAGCGGCAGCAACGCGATGCTCCTTGCCGTCGTCGGCCTCGTCGCCGTCCTGTTGATAGGCGCTCTTCTGGCTCTGCTGTTCTACCTTAACTCGCAAGGTTAGAGCGCCGCGGCGCGGACAGTCTATATGAGTCAATTCCCCGCCCCCTCTTACCCACAGGTGGCATCTCCCCCGGCACTCGCCGTCAAGAGGCGGAGCGTGTTGCGTTGGGCCGTCGCGTTGGCGTGCGTGTTTGCCGCGCTGCTGTCGGGGCTGTTCACGCTCTGGGTGATCGGCTACGAGACCGGCCTCGTGCCCTTCCTCATCGGGCTTATCGTCGCCGTCCTACCCGTCCCCATCTACGTTACGCTCGTGCTGTGGCTCGACCGCTACGAGCCTGAGCCGCCGCTGATGCTCGCCACGGCCTTCTTCTGGGGAGCGCTCGTCGCGGTCTTCTTCGCAATCATCATCAACTCGCTCGGCGTCGAGATCGTGCTAATGTTCTCGGACGAGAACACCGCCAACTTCTACGGCATGGTCTTGAGCGCGCCCGTCGTCGAGGAGACTACAAAGGCGCTCGCGCTCATCGCGCTCTTCCTGTGGCGGCGCGACGAGTTCGACGGCGTGACGGACGGCATCATCTACGCGGCGCTCGTCGGCCTCGGCTTCGCGATGACGGAGAACGTGAAGTACTACGCCGAGGCCGTCATCGCGCAAAACGCCGTCGGCGTCTTCATCGTGCGCGGTCTGTTCTCGCCCTTCGCGCACCCTCTGTTCACGAGCATGACGGGCGTCGGCATCGGCCTCGCCGCGCAGTCCGACCGGCGCGCGGTGAAGTTCGTCGCGCCCGCGTGCGGGCTTCTCGCAGCCGTCGTGCTGCACAGCGGCTGGAACGCCGCCGCCTACTTCGCAGGTAGGTTCAACGACGGCGCATACGTTCTGCTCACGTACCTGCTCGTGATGATGCCGACGTTCGTCGGCATGCTGCTCGTCGTCGCGCTCTCGCTGCGGCGCGAGGGGCGCATCCTGCGCGAGCATCTGTTGCGCGACATCGAAAGTGGACTGATCTCTCAAGGGGAATATATGCGTCTTTGCTCGCTGCGCGGTCGGTCGGCTGCCGTCTACGGCGCGCTCGCGCGTGGCGGCCTTTCGGCTTGGCGCGCGCGTGTCCGGCTCAACCGCGTGGCCGGTGAATTGGCCTTCCACCGCTGCCGCGTCGCGCGCGGAATCAAGTCTCGCGGCGTGACCGACGCCGAGCGCGAGGCCACCTATGTGCAGCAGATTTATCGGCTGCGCCTGCAACTTGAAAAGCAGTGATAAGTGATAAGTGATGAGTGATAAGAAAAGGCATTGGCTCTTTCTTATCACTTATCACTTATCACTTATCACTCTGAGATTCCCCACGTGAAGATCAAACTCCTTCCCAGCACCTTTGACGCCA
>DASQLL010000405.1:0-21151 GCA_035630035.1 Pyrinomonadaceae bacterium
TTGACAGCGCAGCTTCTTTCTCCCCGTCTCCCCTTCCCCGCTTCTCTCCGTCATGAAAGTCCGCAATCCGAAATCCGCATTCCGCAATCGTCATGATGCGCTTTCTCACTCTCCCTCTTATCATCCTGTCTTTCTCGGCGCTCGCGCTTCTCGCCTACGTCGCCTTTCATTCACGACACAAGAAATCTTCGCTATCGCCACTGCGTCTTGTAGGTCGCGTGGCCTCGGTCGAAAAAGATTTGAGACCTGCGGGATTCATTCTCGTCGAAGGCGAGCTTTGGCCTGCGCGCTCGCGCGGCGGTGAGATCATCGCGCGGGGCAGCGCGAACGTGCGCGTCGTCGGCGCGCGCGGTCATCTTCTGGAAGTCGAGCCTCTCGACTGAACATTTCGCCGCGGCGAAATATTCCGCACGCGCGTGTCGAAGCTGCACGTCGTCGCCGCGCGTTTCAGGAATTCGCTTCCAGACTTTCAGGAACGCTTTTGTGGCACGCGAAGTGCTTTCTCTATGGTCGGCAAGCATGGAGGAAGTTAAACCATGACCCCGCCGCCATCACTTCTCTGAGCGTGGCCTGCCGCTACGCCAGCCGCCCGCCGAGCGTCCCTACAATTTACCCATCTTTCAGGAACCCGGCCCCAAAGCCGGGTTCTCCCGCTTTTGGCGGCATATATTATTTCAACTTCGATTCCCGGCCCTTTTCTACTGCTCCCGCGCCGTCGCCTTGCGGCGACAAGCTGTCAACGCTTTGTCCTGCGCGCGTTCCTTCGCGGCAACACGGGACGTCAACTCGACAAAAATTGTCACTTGAGGAGTGACGATTTACGTCGTTTTGACTCTTTCGGATTGACGATTTGCCGCAGCCTTTTTGCCCCCTCCAGTTTTTTTTGAAGCGACTTTTTCATCAATCGTCGCGGCACAACGCCGGTGACGTGGGCGCGTTGGCTCTGCTAAACTCCGAGCCGTGCAGAGAGCCGTTTCACTCGACGCGACGCCGCCGCAGCGCCGACGCCGTCTGAGACTTCTCGCGACGCGCGCGAGGTCAGCCGCGCCGACTCTCGCCGAAAGCGTTTGGGCCGTCTCGTCGGCATTGCTGCTTCTGCTCGCCTTCCCAGACTTCGGCGTGTGGCCGCTCGCGTGGGTCGCGCTCATCCCACTGCTCTACACAATCGCGCGAAGGCCGCGCGCTCCGCAGTCGTTCCTCCTCGGCTGGCTAACAGGCGCACTCTTCTTTTTCACCTCTTGCCACTGGCTCACGTTTCCGATGATTCACTACGCGGAGATTCCCACGGTCTTCGCGAACGTTCTGTTCATACCAGCCGCGCTCGCGGGCGGACTCTTCCCCGCATTGTTCGCGCTCGCGCTCTCGCGTGTGTGCGCGCGTTGGGGAGCCGCGGCAGTTTTGCTCGCGCCGATTCTTTGGGCCGCGTGCGAGTGGGCGAGGCTCGGCGTCATAGGACAGTTGTGGAACGCCGTCGGCTACTCGCAGGCATTCCAGCCGCCGCTCATTCAAGCCGCGCGCTTCGGCGGGGTGTACGCCGTCAGCTTCCTCGTGCTCGCGCTTAACGCCGCGCTCGCCTACGCTCTGCTCAAGCGAAACGCGCGCGGCGCGCTCGTCTCGCTCGCGGTCATCGCTTGCGTCGCGCTCTTGATCCTCGGCTTTCAACTTACTTCGACGCGGCGGGCGACGGGCGAGCCGACGGCTCTGGTCGTCGCCGTGCAGCCCGATGTGATACCGGATTTCAAACGCCCTGCGTCGGAGCATTTCGCGCTCACCGCGCGCCACTTCCGGTTGAGCGCGGCGGCGCTCGACGCGATTGATGGAAGCGTCGCTGTCAGGAATGATGCCGTGCGCGCTAACGTCTCGGCGCTGCCGCCGAACGCATCGGCGCTTCCGCGCGTCGTCGTGTGGCCTGAGTCGCCGATGAACTTCTCGTTTGAGCGAAGCCAGCTCTTCCGCGAGGAGGTCTCACGCTTCGTGCGCGAGCGGCGCGCGTCGCTCATCTTCAACTCGCTCCAGCCCGCGCCCGGCGGGGGCGGCTACAACGCTGCCGTGCTGATAAATGAAGAGGGTCGGCTGGCCGTGCAGTATGATAAGATTCGCCTGATGCCGTTCGGCGAGTACGTTCCGCTGCCGCGTTGGATGCCCTTCGCGGACGCGGTGCGCGGCATCGTCGGCGACTTCACGCCGGGCACGCGCTACACGCTCGTGCCGCTCGGCGGTGAATCCGCAACGTCGCCGCGCGCGGGAGTTTTCATCTGTCTTGAGTCGGCGTACCCGTACATCACGCGCCGGTTCACGGAGGAAGGCGCGGACGTGCTGCTTGAGATCACGAACGACGCATATCAGGGCGACACCGCCGTGTTGCGACAGCATCTGTCGAACGCGATCTTCCGCGCCGTCGAGACGAATCGGACGCTTCTGCGCGTGACGAACACAGGCATCAGCGCGCGCATCACGCCGCGCGGCGAAACGCTCGATGCGACGGGACGATTTCAAGAGGCCGTGCGCGTGTGGCCGGTTGCGCGGAGTGATGGAAGTAAAACTTTTTACGTGAGGTTCGGCGATGTGTTCGCCGCCGCGTGCGCCTTCGTCAGTCTGTTTGCCGTCGCGTTGTCGTTGAGAAGAAGAGAGAAGATTTAGCACGCCTTTCAGGTCTGTAGGGGCAGGGCTTGTCCCTGCCCGCCGCGCGTAGCGATACGGTTTTTGAGTTTTGATGTATCTCGACGGGCAGGGACAAGCCCTGCCCCTACAGACTTCATCGAGGTTGAAGTTTTAAAATTGCGTTTCGTTTCGGAGGATCGAATGTCGAAAGCTTTGCAGTTGAATGATGGCGAAGATCGGGAACTACGCTTGCGGGCCGAAGGGCTGTGCACGCGCGTCGAGCAGCTCGGGAGGTTTCTTTGATGTAGCGTCGAAGCGCGCGGAGCTTCAAAGGCTCGAAGAGCTGGCGTCCGCGCCCGAGTTCTGGTCGGATCAGGAAGAGGCGCAGAAAGTCTTGCAGCAGCGCAGCCGCATTGAGCGCGTCGTCAAACGGCAGGAGAGTTTCGAGTCGAGCGTTGCGGACGCCGAAGTGCTATTTGAATTCGCGTTTGAAGACGAAGGGAGCGCGAAGGAGTTGCGCGAGCTTGTCGAGCGGCTTGAGATGGAAATCTCCGAAGCCGAGACCGAGATGCTTCTGTCGGGCGAGTCGGACGCGCGCAACGCCATCTGCTCGATACAGTCGGGCGCGGGCGGCACGGACGCGCAGGACTGGGCCGAGATGCTTCTCAGGATGTACCTGAAGTGGGCCGAGAAGCGCGGCTTCAAGGCCGAGGTGCTGGACTTGCAGCCCGGTCAGGAAGCGGGCATCAAGAACGCGACGTTCCGCGTCGAGGGCGAGTACGCATACGGCCTTTTGGCGGCGGAGGCGGGCGTGCATCGTCTGGTTCGCATCTCGCCGTTCGGCACGGGGACGCGCGAGACTTCGTTCGCGTCGCTCTTCGTCTCGCCGGAGATTGACGAGAACATCGAGGTCGAGGTCAACGAGAAGGACTTGCGCGTTGACACTTTCCGCGCTACGGGCGCTGGCGGGCAGCACATCAACACGACCGACTCGGCGGTTCGCATCACGCACCTGCCGACCGGGATAGTCGTCGGATGCCAGAACCAACGCTCGCAGCACCAGAACCGCGCGGTCGCGATGCAGGTCTTGCGCTCGAAGCTTTATGAATTAGAGCTTGAGAAGCGTCGCGCAGAGACCGCCTTGCTCGAAGCCAACAAGGCGGACATCTCGTTCGGCTCGCAGATACGCAACTACGTGCTTGCGCCCTATCGCATGGTTAAGGACACGCGCACGAAGGTCGAGCGCGGCGACGTTGACGCGGTGCTTGCGGGCGACATAGACGATTTCATCAAGGCGTACCTGCTCGCGCGGCGTGCAGCTTAAAAAGGTCTGGAGAGCCTATGGCAACAACACAGATTGATGCGCGGATGAAGGCGACGGGCGGCATCGCCCCGAAGAATACGCGGCGCAACGAGATAATCGCCGTGGCGATGTTCGCGGTGAGCCTTCTGATGACTTTGTGCCTCGTCACGTACAACCCGAACGACCCTTCGTGGGTAGCGTCGGGCGCGTCGGGCGCGCGCAACTGGACGGGGAGCGTCGGCGCGAACGTCGCCGCGGCGATGTTCCAGTCGTTCGGGCTGGCCGCCGCGCTTCTGCCGCTTCTTCTCGTCGCCGCCTCGTGGCGGCGTTTTCGCACGCGAAGGATTCATGCGCCGCTCTCGCGCGTCATCGGACTCGTCACGCTCACAATCGCCGTCGCTTCCCTGCTCGCCCTCTTCGTCGCCGAGCCGATATTCGACCGGAGTTTCAACGCGGGCGGCTTCGTCGGTGTGCTAGTCGCGTTGAGCTTGAAGGGCATGCTGAACACCGTCGGCACGTCCGTCATTCTCCTTGCGGCGGCTGCGGTGGGCCTTCTGCTCGCCACCAATTTTTCCTTCGTCAACGCATACGAGCGCACAGCCGCCGCGCTCTCGAATCCTTCGGGCACGTTCCGCAAGACGTTAGAGCGCGTGCAGGCTTGGCGCGCGGAGCGTCGCGCACAGGCTCTTGCGCGCGCGGACGCGCGTCGAGAGGCGCGCGACGCACGCGAGCGCGAGATTGAGGCACAACGAATTGCAGACGCCGAAGCGGCCAATGCTAACGCCGTTCTTGTGTCGCCGACTTCGCCGGACAAGCGCGGAGCGAAGAGTGATATGGCTTCGGCGGCATCCGCGGCCATCAAGCGCAACGCCGCCGCGTCGCCGACATCTCAGGCGGACGAGGCGCGCTCGCGCGAAGACGAGATTCGCGCGCAACTCGCGGAGGCCGAGGCCGATCTCGCATCACTCGTCGCACGACCGACGCGCTCGTCCGCGCTGTCGGCGAAGACGGGCGAGGCTGCGAGCGAAGTGCAGCCCGTCGCGCAGTCGCGTCGCGTCGCGGGCGCTGCCGAGTCCGAAACTCCGAGCGTCGGCGCGAAGCGACCGACGGCGCGCGAGACGCCGGACGTTACCGACATGCTCAGCACCGCGGCGGTCGTGCGGACTGAGTTCGTAGAGGAAGAGGAGGACATGCCGTTTGAGCGCAACCTCCCGAAGACCGTCGAGCGCGAGGCGGCGCGAAGCAAAAACGCCAAAGCGGTTGCCGCGCTGCTCGACTACAAGTTCCCCGCGATGGAGTTCCTGAACGCCGCGCCGCCGCGCCGCGAGCAGGCCGACGACGAGCTTTTGCAGATCGCGCAACGCGTCGCCGAAAAGTGCAAAGAGTTCAACGTCACCGGCCAGATAAAGCACATCTGCCCCGGCCCCGTCGTTACGACCTACGAGTTCAAGCCCGACCCCGGCGTGAAGTATTCGCGCGTGACGGGACTCGTTGACGACCTCTGCATCGCGCTCGAAGCCGAGTCAATACGCATTGACCGCCTGCCCGGCAAGCCGCACGTCGGCATCGAAGTGCCGAACCCTGAGCGCGAGACAATCTTCCTGCGCGAGGTCTTAGAGTCGCGGCAGTTCCGCGAGTCCGAGTCGAAGCTCACGCTCGCTTTGGGTAAGACGATTGACGGCATCAACTACGTCGCGGACTTGACGCGCATGCCGCACCTTCTCATCGCGGGCGCGACCGGCACGGGCAAGTCCGTGTGCCTGAACTCGCTCGTCGTCTCCGTCCTCTACAAGGCGCGGCCCGACGAAGTGAAGTTCATCATGATTGACCCGAAGCGTCTTGAGCTTGGCCTCTACGCGGACATCCCGCACCTCGCGTCGCCCATCATCACCGAGCCGAAGAAGGCGGCGAACGCATTGAAGTGGTCGGTCACGCAGATGGAGCAGCGATACAAGCAGCTCGCGCAGTGGGGCGTGCGAAACATTGACGGCTACAACGCCGAGGTCGAGCGGCGCAACAACGTGCTCGACTTCGACGAGGATGGACTGCCTTGGAAGACTCTGCCCTACATCGTCATCATCATTGACGAGCTTGCAGACCTGATGATGACCTGCGGCAACGATGTCGAAGAGGCCATCACGCGACTCGCGCAGATGGCGCGCGCCGTCGGCATACACCTCGTCCTCGCCACTCAGCGACCGAGCGTTGACGTAATCACCGGACTCATCAAGGCAAACTTTCCCTCGCGCATCGCCTTCCGCGTCTCGCAGAAAGTTGACTCGCGCACCATCATTGACGCCAACGGCGCGGAGCAGCTTCTCGGTCGCGGCGACATGCTCTTTTTGCCGCCCGGCACTTCGCGCCTGCTCCGCGTGCACGGCGCGTATCTGGACGAGCAGGAAGTCGCGCGCATCGTCGCGCACATCAAGGCGCAGGGCGGAGCGCCTGTCTACGACGAGACAATCACGCAGTCCGAAGACGAGGCGTCGGGCGGCGACGGCACGGGCGGCGAGCGCGACGACCTGTTCGATCAGGCCTTACGCATCTGCTGCGAGATGAAACGCGCTTCGACCTCGGTGCTTCAGCGACGCCTGCGTATCGGCTACGGTCGCGCCGCAGCCATACTCGACGGAATGGAGCGCGAGGGCTTCATAGGGCAGGCCGACGGCGCGCGCCCGCGCCCCGTCCTCAGCCGCGCGTTTGAAACCATCGGCCACTGGGACGAACTGCAAGAAGACAACGCGGAAGATTTTTAAACGCGCAGTCGGAAGCGTTTGAAAGTTGGGGCGAGAGGAGCTACGGGTCTCTGCTCTCGCCCCAACTCATCCGTCTTTGTTAATTTTTACTCTGCTCTTTGATTATTTTTCGCAAACAAGCTTTCGACAACTTTTCCACAGAATCTGTGGAAAAGTCTGTGGATAACTCCGTTTTAGACGTTACAAGTTCCTGAAAATTTTAGACTTCTAGCATTTTGCACACGTCTGCGGCATCCGTCTCAAACTCTTTACGGAGAACGGCTTTCATACGTGGATCGAACCCTCTTTCAGAAGAACCTCGGCTGTATCATACTGCTCTGCGTCGCCGCCGCAGCTTCCGCGTCCTGCGTCAAATTGCCACGCCGCGCCGCGCTCACACGCGCACAGATTGCACGTCCGGCACTTTCCGCTGAGGCCGCGCCTCAAATCTCAATCAATCACTCGCCGCGCGAAGAGCTGGAGCGTCTGCCCGGCATAGGGCCTGCGCTCGCGGCGCGCATCATCGAGCATCGCGAGCGTCACGGCCCGTTCCGCAGAACCGAGCACCTTATGCTGGTGCGCGGCATCAGCGAGCGACGCTTCCGTCAGCTTCGACCCTTCATCAACGCGGAGTAAGATGGCCGTGGCCGACCTCGAAGAGATGCGCCGCGACGCGCGCGCGATTTTCGACGACGCGCTCCGAGCCGTTGACGCGAGGCATGCCGTTTTAGGTGCGGTCGAACTCACAGACGACGAGCTGCGCGTGCGTGACGCGCGTTTCCCGCTTTGCGCGGACGATAAAGTTTCCGGCCTGCACAGACCACCGCGAAAAATTTATTCGGTTGCGTTGGGCAAAGCGGCGGCGGCGATGGCCTACGCGCTCGACGAGCGGCTGGGCGAACGCCTCGCCGGCGGAGTGCTGTCCACGCCGACGACGGATTTGAGACTCGCTCCGCGTTGGAGCATTTTCGAGGGCGGGCATCCGTTGCCGAACGAGTCGAGCCTCGAAGCCGCGCGCGCGGCCTTCAAGCTCCTGCGCGATGCTGACGACTCGGACGGCATCGTCATCTTCCTCGTCTCCGGCGGCGGCTCCGCGATGATCGAGTGGCCGCGCGACGAACGCTTGACGCTCGACCACCTTCGCGAGACGAACCGCATGCTGGTCACGTGCGGAGCGAGCATCACAGAGGTTAACGCTGTCCGCCGCGCGCTTTCAGCCGTGAAGGGCGGCGGTCTGAGCGCACGCGCGCCGCGCGCCGCGCAGGTGACGCTCATCGTCTCGGACGTGGGCGCTGGGCGCGCATACGACGTGGCCTCCGGCCCGACGATCCCACACTCAGCCGACGCGAACGACGTTAAAGAGATCGTCGCTCGCTACGGTCTCGCATCAAAGCTCCCATCCTCCGTCCTACACGCGCTCGAAGAGTCCAACGAGCGACCGGCACAAGCAGAACTCTCCGACGCCGTGCGACGACACTTCGTCCTGCTCGACAACGAGGCCGCGTGCGCCGCCGCAGCGGAGTCGGCGCGCGGGCGCGGCTTCGTAGTCGAGATGGCCCGCGGTATCGTCGAGCAGCCGGTGGAAGCGGGCGCGTCTGCGCTGGTCGCACGGCTCGTCGAGCTTCAAAGGCGCGCGGGCGGGCGCGGCGTGTGCCTTATCTCAGGCGGCGAGTTCGCGTGTCCCGTGCGCGGCGCAGGCGTCGGAGGGCGCAACGCCGAGACGGCATTACGGATCGCGTTCGAGTTTGAAAAAATTGTGAGTGGCCGAATCGCCGAAAGGACAGGCGGACGGTCAGTCGAAGAGTCGTCGCGGGTCATGGTCGCGCTCTGCGCCGGGACGGACGGCGTTGACGGCAACAGCCCCGCAGCCGGCGCGCTCGCTTGCGCGACGACGCTTCCGCGCGCGCGCGAGCGTGGTCTTGATGCTGCGAACTTTCTTGTTGAGAGTGACGCTTACAACTTCTTCGACCTTCTCGGTGACGCAATCATGACCGGCCCGACGGGGACGAACGTGCGCGACGTTCGCATTCTGCTCGCAAGGTGAAGAGGTCAGAGGTCGGAGGTCAGAGGTTAGTTAAAGGCAAACTGCTTTTCACTGACCTCCGACCTCTGACCTCTGACCTCTTTTATTCCACCCGACCGAAGTCGTCTTCGAGACGAACGATGTCGTCTTCGCCCAGATAGTCGCCGCGCATGATCTCGATGAAGACGAGACGGTCTGCGCCCGTGTTCTCGATGCGGTGCGCCGCTCCGACGGGAATGTCAACGGTCTCGCCGCTGCGCGCGACGATGCGCTCGCCGTCGAGCGTGACTCGCGCCGTGCCGGCAACGATCATCCAATGCTCCACGCGTCGCGCGTGTCTCTGATAGCTGAGACGCTTGCCGGGCAGCACCTCTATGCGCTTAACTTTGTAGCCCGCCCCCTCGTCCAGCACAGTGAACGATCCCCATGGCCGCTCGTCGAACAGCGGCGAGCCGTCCGAGCCGTTCTTCTCACTCATGCGTGAATAATAAGAGTGACGAGTGACGAGTGACAAGTGGCGAGTTGGTAAATAGTGAATGGTAAATGGTAAATGGAAACTGAGTTCAATCCATTTACCATTTACCATTCACTATTTACTCCTGCCTGCAAACGTTTCCAATTTCAAGTCGTCGCCGTTCGTGCTGAGGGTGATTGTTCCACTGCTGCCGGTCGTGAGGATGCGCGCGCCGGATGCGCGCAAGCGTTCCAGCACTTCGGGGTGGGGGTGGCCGTAGGGCGAGTCCTGCCCGACGGAGATGACGGCGAGCGCGGGACGAGCGGCGTTTACGAACGCTGCGGTCGAGGACGTGCGGCTACCGTGGTGCGCGACTTTGAGCGCGTCGCAACTCAGAGCGTCGCCCGCCGCGACGAGCGCGCGCTCGGCGTCGGCTTCCGCGTCGCCCGTGAGCAGAAAGATTCTGCGACCGTAGCGAAGGCGAAGCACGACCGAGTCGTTGTTGGCGGAAGGCGCATCGGCGTCGGCGTTCGGGGGCCAGAGGACTTCAACCGTGACCGCGCCGAAGCGCAACAGGTCGCCGCGCGCGACGAGATAGACGGGCGTCCCTGCTTTGTGCGCGGTCGCATTGAATCGCGCGAACTCGGCGTCGTCCGAAGGCGCGCGCCCTACGAGCGCGCCGCCGACGCGGAAGTTTCCGGCGACGGCGCTGAGACCGTCAATGTGATCGGCGTCGGCGTGCGTGGCGAGGATGTAGTCAACGCGCGAGAGGCCGCGCCACCAGAGATACTCGGAGACGACGGCGTCGCCCACGCCGCGCGAGTCCGGCTCGAACTGCTCCGCGTCTTCGCCGTCGCCGCCGACACGGCGCGCGCCGAAGGTCGGGCGACCGCCGCCGTCAACGAGCAGCGTCGCTCCGTCGGGCATCGTTACGAGCGCGGCGTCGCCTTGCCCAACGTCGAGGAAGTCAACGCGCAGCCTCCCGTCGGGGCGGCCCGCGCTCAAAGGGTGCGCGATGATGATGAAAGCGATACTGACGAGAGCGAAGCCCGCGAGCTTGAGAGCGCGGCTACGAGCAACGACGCGCAGCCAGTTGCTTTCAGCATCTTCGTCATCATCACTCGGTCGCGTTGAAGAAGAGACGGGACGCCAACGCAGTAGCGCGAAAGTCAGGAAGAGAAGCGGCGCGAAGTAGAGCGCGTAGATTGCCGATGCCGCGCCTGTGTATTCGGGGAGCCTGAGGCTCGCCGCGTGCGCGCGCGCGAACGGGTCAACGCTGTGAATCATCAGCGAGGCGCACGCCTCTGTCAGACGGACGAGAGGCGCGGCCAGCGTCGCGCTCAACTGCGAGACGGCGAGCGCGGCGAGCGCGGCGAAGGCGTGTGCGACCATCAGCGCGCCGACGAAGAGGTTCAGCACGAGCGAGGCGAGCGAGAGCCTGTGGAAATAGACTACGAACAGTGGCAGGAGCGCTATCTGCACGGCGACCGAGACCGTTGCGGCTGCGAAGACGAATCGCAGAAGGGCTTGCGCGCGCAGGCGTTCAAGCCGCGCCGCCCACGGCGTCTTGAACAGGCGATAGCTGTGCGTCGAGAGCGCCATCTCGCGTCGCCAATCGCGCTCGCTCCAGTAGAGCGTTTCGCCGAGGCTGCGAAACCAACGCGGGCACGCGGGCGGGCACGGCGTCGCGCGCGTTGGACGCCACTCGCCGACGGCCTTCAGGTTCGAGAGCGCGGGCAGCGCGATTGCGACGATGGCCGCGACGGAAAGAAACGTGAGTTGGAATGAAGGATCGAAGAGGTTCGCGGGTCGCCAGATGAGCAGCGCCAGCCCCGCGCCTCCCATCGAGTTGAGCGGACTCGAACGGCGACCTATGGCGGGAGCGAGCGCGGCCAGAGTGAACATGAGCGACGCGCGCACGACCGAGCTTTCAGCGCCCACGCCGACGGCGTACACCCACACGCACGCGACCGACGCGGCCCACTGCCACGCGCGCCGCCGCGTGAATCGCCGTGCCACGAACCACACGAGAGCGCCGATGAAGGTTATGTGCAGGCCGCTGATGACGAGGACGTGGAACGTCCCGCCTTCGCGGAAACGCTCGGCTGTGTCGCGCGAGAGGCCGTAGCGATTGCCGAGGACTGCGGCCTTGAAGACGCCCGCCGCGTCAACCGAAAATGTTCGGTCGGCCCGTCGAATCAACGCAGCGCGCCACTCGTCGAGCCAAGCGAGCGGGACGAATACGCGCTCGTCGTCGAGCCGTTCGACTAAGAGCGCGCTCTTGATCGTGCCGCGCGCGTCGAGGTCGCGCCGCTCAAGGAACTCGCCGGACGCCGTGACGCCGGGGTTACGAAATCTCTCCGCACGCGCGAGCGCGGACATCACGCGCACGCGCGCACCTCTACGAAGCTCCAGCGCGTCGTACTGCTGCGCGCTCCGTGCGTCGCGCGCAGGCGCGAACAACTCGACGCGACCGGAGCAAGCTTGATCCGTCGCCTTGAACCTCGCCGCTTCAACGCGCAACGAGAGCATCAATCCGTCCGGCATGATCTCCGGCGCGCGCTCAAGAACACACGTCAGATCAACGGGGTCGCCCGGCGCGATCTCGCCGCGCTCGTAAAAACTTCGCAGCCGCGTATCGCCGTGCGCCCTTCGTCCTTCCAACGCCGCGAGCGACGCGCCCGCGCACACGAACGCGACGACGACGAGCCAAGTGGCAAGCGCGAGCCTGTTCCAGAGTGTCGCGAGGGCGGTAGATACGGTGATGATTGCAGCTAAGGTCAGGCACAACGAGAGTGGCGGCGAGACGAGGCGCGCGAGCAACACGCCGACGGCGAAGGCCGCGGCGAGAGCGGCGAGCGGGTGCGCGCTGAAGTTCGGTCTGTGAGGAGCCGTGAGCATGTTCTTCAAAAAGCAGCCGCCAAGTTGTCGCCGGGAGCGCGGGCATCCCTGCCCGCCTAAGCGTGCTACTGCACGCTTAAGCTTTCCGACTCTGCTCTACCTTGAGTTCTTGCGCGACTTGTTTTTCGCGCTGTCGCGCTCAAGGCGGGCAGGGATGCCCGCGCTCCCAGCGAGGGGTTGAATATCATCTTCCGCCCCCTTGTAATAATGCTGTCACGCGGTCTATCTCCGATGCGACCTGCTCGATTGCGGCTGCGACGACGGCGGTCTGCTCGTCGGCCTCTTTCCAGTTGTGCTGCTCGATGGCCTCGCGCACGCCGGGCAGCGTCTTGACGCCGTAGCCCGTGTAAAAGCCCGGCGCGTAAATCTGGTGCTTGAACCAAGGGCGGCGCGGCAGGCCAGCGTCGCGCGTCATCGCGCGCTCGACGCGCATCAGGATTTGGTCGAGCCGCATCTGCGTCTCGCGCGAGCGCAAAGCTCCTTGCGCGGCGGGCGCGGCGAGCGCCGTCTGATATTTCTTCGTGCTTTCCTGTAAGCGCGCGAGCGCGTTCTGGAGCGGCGCGAAGTTGAGATGGGGCGCGGGCGTTTCGGCGCGCGGCATGACGTAGGTCTGGGTCGGGTCGAAGACGGCGCGGAAAGTCCCGTCGCTGATTCGACGGTTCTTCTCGGCGATCTCGTCGCGCGTCGTGTCGGCAAGCTCCGTCACCTCTTTGACGTAGCGCGCGACCGTGTCCGTGAAGTTCGCGAACGAGAGCGGCAGCACGTCGGCTTCCGCGAAACGCAGCACGACGCGGCCCGCCACCTGCGCGAGCGCGACGCCGTACTCAAAGCCGGGATCGCCGAAGCGCGTGTAGTGGTCGAACGAGTCGTAGACGGAGTGGTACGAGCCGCCGTCGTCCTCGCCGCCGAAGCCTATGTTCAGGGAGGCAACGCCGAGGTGTTGTAGGAAGGGCGTGAAATCGGAGCCTGAGCCGAGCGCGCCGATACGCAAGTCCGCGCGGTCGCGCGCCTCGCGTCGCTCGTCCTTGTCGCCGTCGAGTATGCGCTGCGCGCGGTCGCGCTCCTGCACTGATATTTTCTTCTGCGGGTCTGTCACGTCGCGCGCCACTTCGTTCATGAACTTTTCGAGCGTGTGCGAGCCGCCCGCGTAGAGGAAGCCGCGCCCGTTCGAGTCCGTGTTGAGATAAAGCACCGCGTGGCGACGCAGCTCGTCCATGTGCGTCTCGACCCATTCGGTCGAGCCTAAGAGGCCCGGCTCCTCGCCGCCCCAGGCGCAGTATATGATCGTGCGCTTCGGCCTCCATCCAGACTTCGCAAGCTCGCCGACGGCGCGCGCTTCTTCCAGCAGCGCGACCATGCCGCTGATGGGATCGTGCGCGCCGTTGACCCAAGCGTCGTGGTGGTTGCCGCGTATCACCCACTCGTCGGGCCGCTCGCCCCCTTTGAGGCGAGCGATGACGTTGTAGACGGGTTTGATGTCCCAGTTGAATTCGAGCTTGAGACGGACGGTCGCGGGGCCGGGGCCGATGTGATACGTCAGGGGCAGCGCGCCGCGCCAAGCGGCGGGAGCGACGGGGCCGCCCAGAGCGCGAAGGAGCGGCTGCGCGTCGCCGTAAGAGATCGGCAGCACGGGAATCTTCGTGAGCGTCGGTGCCGATCTTACGTCGAGTCGCTTTGCGTCCTTCGTCGCGCCGACGCCGGGCGTGAGAGGATCGCCCGGATAGAGCGGCATGTCCGCGACCGAGCCGCGCTGCGCGCCCCACTCGTTGCGGTACGAGCCGCGTGGGTAAACGTCGCCCTGAAAGTATCCGTCGTCGCGCGGGTCGGAGTAGATGATGCAGCCTATCGCTCCACGCTCCGCCGCGACTTTGGGCTTTATGCCTCGCCACGAGCCGCCGTAGCGCGCGATGACGACACGGCCTTTCACGTCAATGCCGCGCCGCTCAAGCTCTTCGTAGTCGCGCGGCACTCCGTAGTTGACATAGACGAGCTGCCCCGTCACGTCGCCGTCCGCGGAGTACGCGTTGTATGTGGGGAGCTGCTCGGCGGTCTGCCCCGAAGTCGCGTCCTCTTTAAGCTGCGGCTCGCCGAGACGCGCCGTGTATTTTTCGGGCGCGACCAATTCAAGCACGCGGACTTTCGGCGTGGGGAACAGCACGTCGAACTGCTCGATCTGCGCGTCGTAGCCCCACGAGCGGAAGAGCGCGAGCATGAACTCCGCGTTCTCTTTGTCGTAAGCCGAGCCTACGTGATGCGGACGCGCCGACAGTCGCTTCATCCACTCGCGCAGATTATCTTTCCTGAGCAGCGCATCGAAACGCGCTTCGAGCGCGCGCTGCCGCTCCATGCCCTCGCGGTCAAAACCCGTCAAAGTTTTATCGTCGGCGGGCGCGGCCTGCGCCGGAATGAGCGCACAGAGCAGAGAGAAGACCGCGAGGCGGTGCAGTAAGCGAAGACGCATTGAGACCTCCGTAAGTAAGCTCGAACGGCGTGCTGTGGTCGCGGCACCGCGGACTTTATTACAGAGCGGCGGCTTTCATCAAGAAAGATTTTTGTCGCCTGCGACGCCGCCCGGCGCTACGCGAGCTACAACCTTATCAACAGCGGTGGCCGCTCGATGAAGGTGGGACTGTAGATTGTCTCCCAGCGGTCGGGCTTGCCCTCTACGCACTTAGCCCCAGTCGCTGCCTCTTTGTGCTGCGACCGGGGCTTTGTTAGCGCGGCTTGGGCGCGCTCTCAGACTTTGGCTAAAGGAAGTTTGATGTCGAAGGTCGTGCCGCGTCCCGCTCCGGGGCTTTCGGCGCGGATTGTGCCGCCGTGAAGCTCGACGAGGTGTCGCACAATCGCCAGCCCAAGGCCGAGGCCGCCGTGCCTGCGCGTGGTCGTCCCGTCGGCCTGTCGGAAGCGGTCGAAGATGAACGGAAGAAAATCTTGGCTGATGCCCTGCCCCGTGTCGCTCACGCTGAGCTGCGCGTCGTGGCCTGCGCGCTTCAGTCGTATCGCGATGCGCCCGCCGGAGGGCGTGAACTTGATCGCGTTCGAGAGCAGATTCCACACGACCTGCTGCAAGCGGCTTGCGTCGCCCGCGACGCGACGCGCCGAAGGGTCGAGCCTCACCTCAAGCCTTACGTCCTTCGCGTCAGCCGCCAACTGCACGGAGTCAATCGCCGCGTTGATGATTGACGCGAGGTCAACCGTCTCGATGCTGAGGCGCAGCTTGCCCGTTATCACGCGCGACACGTCGAGAATGTCCCCGACCAGTTGCGCCTGCGCCTGCGCGTTGCGCTCGATGGTGTCGAGCGCGCGCATCGTCGTGGCATCGTCGAGGCTTCCGCCGCGGAGCATGTGCGTCCAACCCATGATCGCCGTGAGCGGAGTCCGCAGCTCGTGCGAGACCGTCGCCAGAAACTCGTCCTTCAGACGGTTCGCGCTCTCGGCCTCGGCCCGCGCCGAACGCTCTCGGTCGAGCAGCTTCTCGCGCTCTCGCAGCAAGTCGCGCAGCCGCTCCTCCGCCTCTTTACGCTCGGCGACTTCGGCTTCGAGCGAGCGCGCCTTCTGCTGCAACTGCGTGATGACGCGCAGTCGCTCGTCCACGTCCGTCAGTGCCGCGTAGCTTTCGGTGGGGATGACGCGCGAGTGGCCCGCGCACACGTCTGCGAGCGACCTCGCGAGCGCGTCGCCGCCGAATATGTTCATCGGGTAGGCGCAGAAAAGCGAGAAGGGTCGCGTCTTCTGTAGATCGTTCCAAAGCCCTTCGAGACTTATCGCGGCTGTGTGCCTGCCCTCGCAGCACAGGAGCGCGACCATCTCGCCGAACACACGCAGGCGTCGTCGGCCCTCAGCCGCGCGCGCGAGGACGCCTTCGATAACTTCGACGAAGCGCACGTACTCCGGCGACCCGTCAACCATGAATTCCGACAGCGTCTCGGCGGCGTCGAGCGCGACGTACTGGCCGCGCATGGCGGCGGCGCTCACGTCGAGTCCGCGCTCGCGCAGATGCGTCTCAAGTCCTTCACGGATCGGCTTGGTCGCCACGACGACGCACGCGTCGCCCGCGCGCAGCCCCTCGCCGATGTAGCCGCCGAGCGAGCTGAGGAGGAACGCGTCCGCCTCGTAGAACTGTACGAAGTGGTCGCTCTCACCCATCTCGCTCCAGTCCGTGCGCGGCGCGAACTCCGGCACGGAGACGACGCCCGCGCTGAACGGAATCACCTCGCGAACAAACTTGTCGTTATTAATTGCTTTGACCAAGGAATCCTCCGCGCCGTGCCGGGGTGCGCGCCGGACTTAAGTTCTCGCACAATGAGAAAACACAATCTGGTAATTGTCGAAGCCCAGCCGCCGAACGACTCCGACGAAGGGTATGGCTATTCCGGGGGTGTGCCGGGGGAGGCACGCGTGCATTCTATCCATTTTCCGACTCGAAAGCCAGAGTGGGATAAGTTGTCAATCGGTTTCTTGTCGTCGTTGGGCATTGAGGTTTATTTGTTGATTCAAGAATTCAGTCTCAACGACCTCTTACACAAAATCTTTTACTCTCGACATTTCTACTTGAGGTTTATAAAGGAAAAGAATTTTTCATTGACGTTTTCTTCCATTCGTTGTAATTTCTACGCTCTTAAAGGGTAGCATATTTGGTTTGTACGCCTCGCATGCTCACCGAAGAGTCTTCGTTCTGTATTTCCTTTAAGTATTAATCAGTCCGCGAGGTTCGTAGTTAGACGGTAAGCGCCTTGTCTGACGAAGCGTCTTCTTGAATGCCTGTGCCCGGGCTTCCAGACGCACTTTTGAATCACAAGGATTCGCGCATTAATTGTTCAAAGAGAATTGCACACGTTATGTGTGCAAGACATAAGCCCCACCCTACCAGCGCCTGCCTGTGCCGATAGGGGTCTCACACTACACGTTCCGTCATCCTGCTGCGATGAAGATGCGCCGTTTCCTGCGAGGCATCTCACCGCAGTGTGACGGTAGCTCAACCTTAAACCTGAGGGTTATCGTATGCTGCTCGCGCACATTCTCTGCTTGAGCCATGCCCCGCAGTCTCATGCCTTTCAACCCTCTCTTAACCGGACCACAAGCGGAAGCTTGTAGTCTTGTAACGCGCCGGAGTTTTTCACTTCAACCCAAAGGACACTAAACCTCCGTTTGTTGCGGGAGCTTTGCAAGCTGCCACGCGGCAAGTCTCAAGAAGGAGAACCTCTAAATGTCGAAAATACCGAAGAGAGATAAAACGCGTGAGAGAGATGCGCGAATTGCCGCCAAGAACAGACGCGAATTAATCGCGTCTGGGCTGAAGCGGCGAGACCTGTTAAAGATGGGTCTGCTGACCGCCGCCGGAACGCTGATCCCGATAAAGGGCTTGAGCGCACATCCGCTCACCAGCGCCGGCTTCGTGGACGACGACGAGCCGAACAGCCCTCCGACCACGCCGTTCGTCGAGAATATGCCGCGCCTGTTCGTCCTCCCGACGAGTGCCGCGCTCACCCCCGCTCCGACCATCATCCCGAATACCGCCGCCGGTGAAGCTCGCACGGTTTCGCACCAAGCTTTCGCGCAGTTCCCTCCGCAGAGATTCTATGAGATGTCCCAGCAGGAGGGATTCGTCAACATGGCCCCGCCGGGCGAACTCCCGCCGCAGCCTATCTGGGGCTTCGCCCCGGTCGTCAATGGCGTGGTCGGCAGCGCGATAACTCCGGGGCCGATGATCGTCGAGAGGTACGGAGTGTTGGGCGCTCCTCAGGCGGGGTCTGTCCTCGTGCGACAACGCAACCGGCTGCCGGAAGACAACCGCGGCTTCGGGCTGCCCTCCGTCACCACCCACTTGCACAACGGGCACACGCCGCCCGAAAGCGACGGCTTCCCCTGCTTCTTCATGGAGCGCGGCCAGTTCTACGACCACCATTACCCGAACGTCTATGCCGGGATCAACTCCACGCACCCCGGCACCGGCGACATCAAAGAGGCGATGCACTCGCTGTGGTATCACGACCACCGCATTGACCACACGGCGGAAAACACCTACAAGGGACTCGCAGGCACTTACATTCTCTTCAACGAGTTCGACACCGGCGACGAGACGACGGGCTTCCGCCTGCCCTCTTTCGGCGACGGTCAAAGCCCGACCAGCAACTTCGACGTCTACATGGTTTTTAACGACAAGGTCTTCGACGACCAGACGGGTCTGCTGGCCTTCGACCTGTTCAACTTCGACGGCATCTTGGGCGACAAGTTCCTTGTCAACGGGAAGATTCAGCCGGTGTTTCACGTCAGCCCGCGCCGGTATCGCTTCCGCTGGCTCAACACCGGGCCTTCGCGCTTCTACCAGTTCTTCCTTACCAACGCGGCCAACAACTCCACACTGCCCTTCTGGCAGATCAGCACCGACGGTAACTTGATGGAGAGGCCCGTCCAGGTCAACAGCAGCCGCGTCTCGGTGGCCGAGCGCGTGGACGTGATCGTTGACTTCACGGGGCTGGCCGGCAAGACCTTCTACATCGAGAACCGACTGGAGCAGGACGACGGGCGCGGCCCCGACGGCGACGTTGTGGGCGCGGGTCAGGGCGACAAGCTTCTGAAGATCGTCGTAGACGGCCCCGTCGTCCCCGACAACAGTCTCCACCCCTCGCTGATGCAGTTTTACGGATTCCCCAACACGGCTGACCCGGCGCGCATCACCCGCACGTTCCGGTTCGAGAGGGGCAACGGCCAGTGGCAGGTCAACGGTAAGCTTGTCGGCGACTGCGACGACATACGCTTCGCCATCAAGCGCAACACCGTCGAGAAGTGGGTCTTCCAGAACAACTCCGGCGGCTGGCAGCACCCGATCCACATGCACTTCGAAGAATTCCAGACTCTCAATATCAACGGACAGGCACCGCGCAACTCCGGGATCATCGAGAGAGGCCGGAAGGACGTGTTCAGGCTGGAACACAACATGCAAACCACCGTGTACTTCCGCTTCCGCGACTTCGTCGGAAAGCTCCCGATACATTGTCACAACGTGGTTCACGAAGACCACGCGATGATGGTGCTTTTGGAGATTAACGACGTGGGAGACAATAAAACCAATCCGTAGCTGCGCCGCCACACGCGCGCCTTGACCGAGGCGCGTCATGTGAAAGCCCATCACCAACAGATTGGAGAAAGGACTTGCTGAAAGATGAAGAACATGAATAGAAGAAGCATGGTGGCGTTGCTCGGGACGGCCCCGCTCGTCGGCGGCATCCTGACGCTAGGGGAGACGCACGCGCAGACCCCGGCGACGGTGTCGAAGTTCAAGGACATCGCCCCGCGAGAGAGAATCAGGCAGCGATATTTCCCCGACCTCGTCCTGACCACGCACGAAGGCAAAAAAGTCCGGTTCTATGACGACCTGATCAAAGACAAGATCGTCATCATCAATTTCATGTACGCCAAGTGTGAAGGCGTGTGCCCGCCGGTCACGGCGAATCTGGTGAAGGTGCAGAAACTGCTCGGCGACCGTCTGGGCCGGGACATCTTCATTAACTCCTTCACGCTCAAGCCGGAGCAGGATACTCCGGAGGTGCTCAATCGGTACGCCGCAGCCTACAAGACTAAGCCGGGATGGACATTCGTCACCGGCAAGCCCGCCGACATGGAGACGATCCGGCGTAAGCTCGGCTTCGTTGACCCGGACCCGGTGCGCGATGCCGACAAGACTAACCACATCGGGAACATCAGCTACGGCAACGAGCCGCTTATACGGTGGGGCGGAGCCCCGGGCACATCAAAACCCGCGTGGATCGTTAAAATGGTCGGCTGGGTGGATTGGCCGAAGAACCGGAAAGGAGAGCGCACATGAGAAGGAATAGCCAAAGAAAAACCGCGCTGATGAGCGCGCTGATTTTTGCGTCCGCCGTTCTGTTGTCGTCGGTGTCCTTATCCGCTCAGACAAAGGAGTCGGTAAGCTACGATCCATCGTCGGCCATCGAGGTCTTGGCGGGCGACGGCCCGTCCGGCATCGCCAGCGACGGAGCCAACGTCTGGGTGACGAGCCAGTTCGGCAACAGCGTGGTCAAGATCGGACCCGGCGGCGCGGTGCTAGGCAGGTTCGCCGTCGGTCGTAACCCCACCGGCATCGCCTCTGATGGAGTCAACGTCTGGGTGGCGAACAACGCCGACGGCACCGTCACGAAGCTGTCTCTGGATGGCACCGTGCTCGGCACCTACGCCGTCGGCAAAGGCCCGCAGGCGATACTTATCAACGGCAAGACCATCACGGTGGCGAACGAAAAGGATAACACCGTCACGAGCCTGTCGGCGGCGGGCGCGGTGCTCGGAACCTACGCGGTCGGCAAGCGGCCCGTCGCGCTGGCTTCGGACGGAAGCAACACATGGGTGGCGAACAATAAAGGCAACACGGTAACGAAACTGTCGGCGGCGGGAGCGGTGCTCGGCACTTACCCGGTCGGCGACGGCCCCGCAGGTCTCGCCTTTGACGGCAAGAGCATCTGGGTGACTAACTTCTTCAGCCGTACCGTGATGAAGTTGAACCCAGCCGATGGATCCGTCATCGCCAAGATCGCCGTGGGCGACGGCCCGTCCGGCATCGCTTTGAACGGCAATGACGTACTGGTCGTCAATAACGGCGACAACAGCATCTCCGTAATGACCGGCGACGGCACGGTCTTCAATACTCTGAAGGTCGGCATCAGCCCGTATAACTTAGCCATCACACCGAACGGTGTCTGGGTGACGAACTCCGGCAGCGACTCGGTCTCAAGACGCTAGTCGAATTTTTCGTCGGCGTTTCAATTGACGAAACAACAGTCGGGGCAGGATGCACGCAAGCGCATCCTGCCCCGACATTTTTAAGCGCAACGGTTCGCCGCCCTCTTTCAGCGAGCAGCGACCGAGCGCGTCGCGCTGCCGCCGAGACTGCTGCGAACGGTGATGCTCTGCGGATTGACGGCGGAGTTAAGCTCTCCGCCGTACCGACCGCCGCCGTTGTTTGCGAGCGTGCCGATCAACTGCCCGTCAGAAGTGCGGAAGACTTGCAGCGTAGCGTTAGAACTCGTGCTTGTCGCTTCGACGCGCAACGTACGTTTGGACGAATCGTACTCCGCGCGCGTAATCGTGACCGTATCGGTGGACGGAGGCGGAGGCGCAGA
>DASQLL010000406.1:0-6814 GCA_035630035.1 Pyrinomonadaceae bacterium
TTGAAATCTCGAAGCTCAAATTTCAAATCCGAGATTTCTTACCTACCTCCTGCTCCTGCCTCCTGCCCCTATCTCCTGTATTCGGCGAGGCGAGTTATGTACGCTTCCAGCCGGAGCCGAGATTTTTCTTTTTGACGGCTAGACAGTTACCCACGATTTAAGTATAGTTTCTCCCGCTTGAGGTACCTCAATTTCAAAGTAATTCAGGAGAACGATCTATGCGCAAGACTTTAGCACTTCTGGCGTTGGTTGCTGTCGCGGGCCTTTCGGCTTGTGGCGGCGGCGAGAATGCCAATAACACCAACGCCACGAATGCCAACGCGAACGCCAATGCGAACGTCACGATCAGCAACGCCAACGTGACGATCAATACGTCGAACGCGAACGCCGCCAACGCCAACATGTCCAACACGAACAGCGGCGCCGGCAGCAACATGAACGGCAGCATGAATAGGCCGGCCAACACCAACATGGGCAACACGAACAGGCCGGCCAACACCAACACGAACAACCGGAACTCCTAGTCCCTGTCGTTCCGTATACGAATCGTCGAGGGCGCGCGTGAAGATCAGCGCGCGCCCTCGATTTTTCGTCTCGGCCCATGCGACCCCGCCCCGTCCGCTCACGCGGGCAGGGGAGCCGCGCCGAAAAGAAGAAGGCCGCCACGAATGGCGGCCTTCCCTTTTTTGTCCTATGGCTCGGTGAACTGTCTGGATTAGCCTCTCTGAACCTGACGTGCCTTGCGGGTGCGCTCTTTAAGGAGCGAGCCGTTGACTTTCATCTTTCAGGGATGCGAAACCATAGGCGGTGGCAAGTGCTTTCGAGTGCCGATCCCTGTTCAGGAGGCTTCAGCCACCTCACTGTGATTAGAACTACTCATATGTTTTCTTGGATCACCTCCTTTCCAGTGTTGCCGCGATGATAGACGACGCATAGTTGCTCGTCAACGATTATTTTTTAGCGCCACATTCGAGCCGCGCGCGAACGCTTCGCGCCCGCCGACGAAGACCGCGCGCGCGTGCTCGACCCCGAAGAAGTATGCAAGCTCGCGGTAGTCCGCGCAGTCGTGCACGACGAAGTCGGCGCGCTTTCCCGCTTCGAGCGTGCCGATCTCGTCTCCTCTGTTCAGACTGTAAGCAGCGTTGACGGTCGCCGCCGTCAACGCTTCGGCGGGCGTCATCTTCAAGTGCGTCGAGGCGAGCGAGAGGATCATCGTCATCGAGGGCGTCGGCGACGAGCCGGGGTTGAAGTCCGTAGCCAGCACGACGCCGAGGCCCGCATCAATCATCGCGCGCGCCGCCGGGTAGCGCGCCGAGCCGAGCGCGTAGACCGAGCCGGGCAGCAGGACGGGCTGCACGCCCGCGGCCTTCAAGGCGGCGATGCCGCGCGCGTCCGTGTGCTCAAGGTGATCCGCGGTCTTGGCCTTCAACTCAGCCGCGAGCAGCGCGCCGCCTCCGAGCGAGAGCTGATCCGCGTGGACGCGCAAGGCCAGTCCGCGCGCGCGCGCCGCCGTGAGAATGCGCCGCGACTCTTCGACAGTGAAGACGCGCTCCTCGCAGAACACGTCGCAGAACTCCGCGAGCCGTTCGTTTGCTACGCGCGGCAGCATCTCGTCCGTAACGAGGCTTATGTACTGGCCGCGCCGCTCGCGCAGCTCATCCGGAATTTCGTGCGCGCCGAGGAACGTCGGGACGTAAGATAAGCTGCCTTCCGCGTTCAGGCGGCGCACGACGCGCAGCATCTTCAGCTCGTCCTCTACCGTAAGGCCGTAGCCGGACTTCGCCTCGACGGTCGTCGTGCCCGTCCGCAGAAACCACTCCTCGCGCCGCTTTGCCGACGCGAACAGCTCGTCCTCCGTGGCGGAGCGCGTCCGGCGCACGGTCGAGCGTATGCCGCCGCCCGCAGCGGCGATCTCCTGATAGCTAAAGCCTTCGGCGCGCTTCTCGAACTCGTCCGCGCGGTTTCCGGCGAACACCGGGTGCGCGTGCGCGTCCACGAAGCCGGGCAGAACGACGCGCCCTCCCGAGTCGAAGACTTCGCATCCAGCGCCCGCGTGCGGCTCGACATCGGCGCGCGTCCCCACTAGCTCGATTACGCCGTCGCGGACGAGCATCGCGCCGCCCTCGATGATCGAGAGCTTCCGCATCTCCGCGCCCGCGCGAGGTCTGCGCGGCCCCGCGAGCGTCACGAGTTGCGAGCAGTTGACGACAAAGAGCGTGTCGGCCATGCGCTTTTCTCTCAAGTCGTTCCCGACTCCTCACGCGGGAAAGAAATTAACAGGGACGGGACAAGAAAACGATGAACGATGAACGATGAACGATGAACTGAAAGGCAAATTGATTTCGGTTCATCGTTCTGCGTTCATCGTTCATCGTTTGTCTTATCCTGTTCATCCTGTCCATCCCTGTTAATAATTTGTCTGTCGGGCATGCCCTGCTACGAAGCCGAAGAGGTGTGGTCGTGGACGATTCGCCAGCCCGCCATCGTGCGGCGGAAGATGAGTGTGAAGCGACCGTGCGGCGTGTCGGCGTCGCGCGTGAGCTGCCAGCGTCCGGTCGCCATCATGTAGAACTCGCTGAGCGGCTTTATCTCAAGCTCGGAGAAGCCGAGCGTGCCCATCTTGGCGCGCGTGTCGTAACGCGACTTGTAGCGCTCGTAAACCGTCTGCCAGCCGCGCGTGATGGTGTCGCCGGAGACGAAAGTCGTGTTGTCCTCTTTCGCGTAACCGGCCATGTAGCCTTCGATGTCGCCGCGATTCCAAGCCTCGGCCTGCGTCTCGATGACGGCGCGCACGGCGGCGACGTTGCGGTCTTCCTTCTGCGAGCGCGGCGCGCGGCCTCGCCCCTGATAGCCCACGACGACGGCCCCGACCGCCAGCAGCGAGGCGAAAGTGAAGAGATATTTCTTGTTCATGTTTGCCTATGACTCCGTTCCCGCGTTTCGTGGCACGGCGGGCGCGAGCATACGCGTACTGCCGCGGAGACTTCAAGAGTTAATGTCAGTTCGGAGAAGGACGAAGGAGAAATTTTATCCACGAAACCACACGAAGCGACACGAAACAAGCACGAACCTTGTGTCGTGTGTTTTTCTTCGTGTCGCTTCGTGTGGCTTCGTGGACGATCTCCACGTCTGTAAGGAAAGTCGTCTTACGCCGAACCGGCGCTCAACAGTCAAACTCGCGCTTCGAGCCACGCGCGCACGTCGCCGCGCATGGCGGGCACGAACTCGTGGCCCGCGTCGTATGAGCGCACTTCAACGTCCGACGCGCGCAGGCGCAGACGCTCGCCGTAATCTTCGACGCGCGAGGGCGTGTAAAACTCGTCGCGCGTGCCCGCAAGGTGAAGGACTGACGCCGCAGTCTCGCCGTAGACTTCGCTCGTCTCCCAGTCGCCGGGCATCCCTCCGCAGATGCCCACGACGCCGCGCAAAACGTTTCGGTGCGTGAAGGCGAAGCGATAGTTGAGCGCGCACGACTGCGAGAAGCCCATGAGGAAGACGCGCTCGCGTCGCGCGACGCCTTCACGGGCGAGCATGTCTATCAGATCGAGCAGCGCGCGTTGATGCAGCGCGATTGAGTCTTCCGCTCGGTAGCTCGTCAGCCAACCGAAGCCGTAGCGCAGAGGGCCGCCCGGCTCGCGCGGTTCTTTGATGTGCTGGTGCGGCCCTTGCAGCGCGGCGACGGCGAAGCCTTCGGGCGCATGCTCGCGCGCCTCGCGCATCATCCAAGCCTTGCTGCTCCCGTAGCCGTGCAGCGCGACGAGGAGCGGCGCGGGTATCTCTGACGGCGCGAAGAGGTCGTAGTAAAGCTTCGCCTCGGCGGCGAGCGTGCGGTCGGTGCTGAGAGTTTCGTTCGTGTGTGACATCGAGATACCAAACAGGCTCAAGCAGAGATTAGACCGAAGAGAGAGCTATTATATCGCTTTTCAGTTGAGTGTAAGGCATGGGGTAATTCACCGCAGAGGCGCAGAGGACGCGGAGGGGGCGCAGAGAAAAGCACAAGTCTCTGCGCCCCCTCCGCGTCCTCTGCGCCTCTGCGGTGAGTCCTACTCGTCTTACGCTCAACTGAAAATTGCTCTAGTAGAGAGGCGAAGCGTCGTTGGTCAGGGTCTGGTCTCTTCGGCTTTCAAATCACGAAGCAATCTGTCGAATGCCTTCTCGAAAGCGTCGTGGTCTTTCCAGTTAGAGAAATCGGGGATGAAATACTCGCGCACTTCCTTAGCCAAATCCTTGCCGCTGTCGGCGTCGAAGCGTCTCCAAGCTTTAACTTTCTCGAAATCTACGATGGTAATCGGGAACAGCTTGCGCCTGTTCTCTTTAATCTCCGTCTCCCGCGCCCTCTGAATTTCATTGATTACCCATTCGCTCTGCATGCTGCTCTCCGACAGGACGAGCAACAGCCTGTCGTGCAGTTGAATGGCCCGCTCTATTTGTTCGTGAAGCTTCTGGCCGCCCTGTATATCTTCGGGGGCGAACCACACGCGCAAGTGTTCGTCGCGCATACGCGAATAAAGCCGCCTCGCGAACTCTTCGTCTCGCGTGCTGTAGCTGATGAAACAGGAGTAGAACTGTATTGCCTGCCGGATGCCGAAGTGCGAGGGAATAAAGGCTATGAAATCGTCGGGGATGCCGCAGCCGCGCAGGAAGGCTTCGGGTATTTTCCCTGCTGATAGATAGAGCGTGTCAACGCCGATGGTTGACGGGGTAAGATGGCTGACGGTTTCGAGTCCTTTAGCTTCGCTGAGATCAAGTTCTGCCAAAGTAGACCCTTGCCAATAACTGTTCGTGAAATCCGTCCCTCTCAGAAGGGAGCGGTGAAGGTTCGCATAGCTGAGGTTCGCATGGCTGAGATTAGCGTGGCTGAGATTCGCAGAGTAGAGGCTTGCACCGTCGAGCCTTGCACCCCTGAGGTCTGATCGGCTGAGGTTTGCGCCGTTGAGGATTGCACCTATGAGGTCTGCTCGGCTGAGATTTGTATGAGAGAGGTTTACACGTCCAAGCATTGCATGGCGAAAGGTTGCGCCGCTGAGGTCTGCACCGCTAAGGTCTGCGTCATTGAGGTAAGGCTGAATCTCATGACTCTTCTTTCTCCACTCATTCCACGCCTCCACCCCTCGTTCCAAAATCTCAAGATGTTCAGGATTAGCCATCGCGAGCAAGCTCCGGTGAGGACTATGTAAAGCGCGGGGAATATATGCGGGGGCGGGGTGGGTGTCAAATAAAAGTGGGGTGAAGCCGTAAAGCCTCGCTCCTCTTCTTCCGCTACCACGACGCACGCGACGGTGTGAAGGCTATAGATGTTTAGGGATGTTACGGAGAAGGGTTGAATGAATTGTCATGCGCGGCTTGGATTCAATTAGCTCTGATTGTCTCAGACATAACGTCCCCCTTATTAAAACACCTCAGATGAACATCTCCTTTGCTCGAAGCCGATCACACCGCGCGAGTTCGTTGACCGCAACCAACATGCACCCCTTGATGCGCGCGGCCCCGCCGTGAACAAATCATATACGGCTCGTTGAAACCCCGCCTTATGTCCATCATCGTACACAATCTTAATACAATACAACCATCGTTATAACGTCATATTGCGTTGAAGGCGGGCGCGTAAGCTTAACACTTCCTAATAGACGCTTGTGCCGCCGCCCCCCCCTTTTGTGCGGAAGGTAAGGCAGCTACACACGCATCTCCGAGACTAACCCCTCTAACTAGGAGATGTTTCCATGATGTATTCCCGACCTTGGCGTGCTGACGGTAAAGTTGGCGGTGAGCGGGTACTGTCAGAGCTAATGCGAGTTGTCAGCAAGGTCAGCAAGCAAGCTCAACCCGAAATCTTCGCGCACGTTCAGCCCCACGCCCATGCTACTGCAAAACTGTCCTGCCACTTCGCTGCCTTCCTACGTCTCGACTTGAGCCGTGGGCCGACGCTCAAGGAACTTGAGATCGGCGCCTACATGCATGACATCGGCAAATTCTTTATTGCGTCCTCGATTCTCTTAAAGCCGGGTGCGCTTGACGAGGAAGAGCGCGCGATGATCTCCCTCCATTCCGTTTACGGGGCGACCGTTATCTCGAAGTTTCCGGGGGTCACGGAGACAATTCGTTCTACGGTGCTTCATCATCATGAACGATGGGACGGCAGCGGCTACCCGGAAGGGCTGTCGGGGACTTCAATCCCGCTGGCGGCGCGCATCGTTTCCGTCGTTGACGTCTACACATCGCTGCGCGCCAAGCGTTCATACAAACCCAAGCTCACAAAACGTCAAGCGCTCAGCAGCCTGATAGAGATGGCCGGGCATGAACTTGACCCGCACATGGTCGAAGATTTCATCAAGCTGATTAGGCACGAGCGCACATCAGCGGGACACGACTGCACATCCGTTTAAGCGCCGCCGCCGAGTGAGCCTGCGAGGTCTGCGCCGATTGAGGTCTGCTCCCTGCTTCAGAATCTCAAGATGTTAAGGATTAGCCATCGCGGTTAGCTCCGGTGAGGTCTGTGTAAAGCGCGGGAAATATATGCGAGGGGGTTTTTTGGTGTCAACAATGAGGATCAGCTTCTTTGAAGCGCTTTCTTGGTAAGTTCAGCTATGAATGGCCTCAGTCGCTCGTGTGCGGAGCGGCAACTTTTCAATTCACGTAACCATCGCCTCCGCCCGCATCGCCTTCGTCCTCGCCGCCTTCATTCGTGCGCGCTTCGAGTGCGGGCGTCGCGCTTGTGCTCTCTTCTTCTAAACTCCAAATCTCGTAAAGCTCCGGCGGGACTTCGGTGACGAAGCGCGAGGGGCGTTGGAGGACGGACTGGCGGCTGGAGTAGTCT
>DASQLL010000407.1:0-5007 GCA_035630035.1 Pyrinomonadaceae bacterium
GGGAGCGCGAGCGCGGAGGCGATGACGGTCGTCGTCCCCGAATCGTATATGTCCACGTTGACGACGCGCGGCCCGTAGAAGGTGCCGCCCGCGCCCACGTTGAGGACGACGGCCTGCGGCCCCGCCGCGTCCACAAGCCCCTGCACGCGCCGCTTCGAGCGCCCCGTCACAAGGAACGGGTCGGGCGGCGCGGCGAGCACGGCGCGGACTTTCTTCAAAGCACTCGTCATCTTCAGCGTCCTTCGTGGCGCGCGAGATAGTTCCACCACTCCGCGTGGTCTTCGATGCTGTCCCGCCTCTCGGGGCCTGTGTCGCGCAGCAGGTAGAAAGTATAGCCCAGCGGCTCCAGCAGGCGGGAAAGGGCGGGGGCGGTGCCCTGCCCCGGCAGTACCTCGAAGATGAGGTCCGGGTGGTCGCGTTCGAGCGTCGCGAGCGCGCCCTCGAAGACGGCTGGCTCGGTGGTCTCGGTGTCTACCTTGATCAGGCCGACGCGCCCGACGCCGCGCTCGGCCAGCACCTCGTCGAGCGTGCAAACGTTCACCTCGGTCTTCGACGTGACCCCGCTCTCGACGAAGAACGGGAGGCCGAAGAAGCGCGCGGAGAGGCCGGAGGAGGAGGGCACGCCCGCGGCGTCTGTCGGCATGTGGAAGAACGTGGCCGTGCCGGTTGAGTCGCCGACCGCGCACTCGACAAGCTCGACGTTCGAGAGGCCGTTGGCGCGGACGTTCAGGCGGAAACGCTCAACCGCCTTCGGCAGCGGCTCGAAGGCGAGCACGCGCCCCGCGGGGTTTGCCATCGCCGCGAGCAGCGAATAGTAGCCGACGTGCGCGCCGACGTCTAAGACGACTCCGGCCTCGCGCGCGAGCCGGTAGAAGACGGGCGTCGTCTCCGGCTCGTAGCCGTCCCACCCCTTCCAGAAGACCTCGTTGGCGACGAAGTCGTCGCCAAACGACCAGAGGCGCAGCGTGCGACCGTCGGGCAGGCGCGTGTGCACGGTGCCGACGCGCGGCAGGCGGCGCACGACCGACTCGGGCGTCGCGCCCCGGAGGCCGCAGAGCGACTTGACCACCGTCGTCGCGACGTAGTTAAACGGCTGGGAGCCGCGCAGTTTGCGGAGCACGCTTCTGACCATAGTCGAAAGTTACCGCCGGAGTCGCCCGCTCAAATCAAACGAAGTCGCTCACTCAAACCAGCCTCTCGTAGAGCTGCTCCATGTGCGACATCTGCGCCTCGTAGCTGCCGGAAAGCTCAACCCTGCGCTTGGCCTCGGATGATAGGCGCGCGGCCAGTTCCGAATCGCGCAGCAGGCTCAAGAGAGCCGCGGCCAGCGCCTCGCTCTCGTCCGTTTTAACCGCAAGCACGGTCTCGCCCGGCTCGATGTAGTGTGGATCGTAGTCGGGTATTCGGCTGACGACGACGGGCGTGCCGCACGCCATCGCTTCCAGCACGGACATCGGCGTGCCGTCGGTTGAAGGGATTGAGACCACGGCGTCGGCGAGGCGAAAGTGGTCGGCCATCTCGCCGTGCTCAATCGCGCCGATAAAGCGCACGCGGTCTCGCGCGTCGCCGACAGCCGCGCGCACCTTCCGCTCGTACTCTTCGTCCTTCGCCTCGGGCTGGTATGCGAATAGGAAGTGCGCGTCGGCATCTTCGGCGCAGGCGATGCGCGCGGCCTCGGCTATGCGTTCGAGGTTGTAGAGCGGAGCCATCAGGCGCGGGCTTAAGACGACCCGCGCGCTCGCGGGCAAGTCCCAACGCTCGCGCAGGTAATCGGGCTTCGGCCCCGGTCGGAAACGCTTGAGGTCAACGCCGCCGTGCACGACCTCGACGGGCGTGCCGGGGCGCGTGTAGCGGCTGACGATGCCCGTCAGCTTCTGCGACCAGCACGTGACGAGGTCTGCCTCGCGCAGCGCGAGCGGCGTCAGGTATCGCTCGCGCAGCTCGTCTTTGGGTCGCCAGTCGGGGCCGCACACGTCGCCGCCCATCACGGTGATGACGAAAGGATGAAAGCGACTGAGCGCCGCGTACCATGCGTTCGCGCCGAGGAAATGGCAGTGAAGCACGTCAACGCGCTCTCGCCTGAGCAGCCGCAGCAGTCGAAAAAGATCGTGCGCCGTGCGCCAGAACCGTTTGAGATGAAACGGGCCGATCTCACCGTGATAACTTCCCCCGGCTTCTTCGACCGCCGCGACGTGACGCCGCTCCAGAGGCGCGAACGATAAGAGCGACGTGCGGTGGCCGCGCTCGCTGAAGTAACGCATCCACTTGTACGTGTGAATATATCGCCCGTCGGCGAAGTAACAGATGTGCATGAGAAAACAGCAAGCAGAATTTTAGATTTGCGATTTTAGATTTTAGATTTGCGATTTAAGAGCCGTTAGTAATCAGCGGTCAGCTTTTTGTCTTAAGCTGAAGGCTGACCGCCGGCAGCTATCAATCGCAAATCGCAAATCTAAAATCTAATATCAATCTAAAATCTAATATCTAATATCAATCGCAAATCTAAAATCTAATATCAATCGCAAATCTAAAATCTAAAATTCCTCTTTACGCCGCACTGAGTCTGCTTTGCGCCGCCCTGACTCTGCGTCGCAGGCGTCGCCCGCCGAGGCGCGCGGCCACGAGCGCCTGCGCGGGGTCTGAGGCCACTGCGCGAAGCATCGTGCCCAAGCCCCCGGCTCGCTCGCCCGCGATGATGCGGCTGACGGCCAACTCCATCCTCGCTTCGGCCATGCGACGGCGCACAAGGCCGCCCTCGTCGCGCAGCTCGGCGTTACGACCCGCCGCGGCGCTCAGCGTGGCGATCTGTTGAAGGCACGTCTTCACGGAGTTGGCGAAGCCCGAACACTGCCCCGTATGCTCGCGGCGCAGCGCGAGCGGACGGTGGCAGTAGTAGACGCCGTAACCGCCGCCGGCAACGCGCAACGCGAGGTCGTAATCGTCCATAGGGAAGAGCGACTGGTCGAAGTAGCCCACACGCTCGAACACCTCGCGCGGCAGGGTGAAGCCGGGGAAGCAGTTCGAGAAGACGAAGATGTCTTTCAACTCTCTGAACCCGCTTCGCACGGGAAGGTGTTTCAACTCGCTCTGCACCTCGTGCCATGTGCGCCCGCCGAGCAGCACCTCGCCGTCGGGGCCGATCATCGTCGAATCGCAGCAGAAGAGACCCGTCTGCGGATGCTCGCGGAAGATTGAAACCGCCGTCTCGACGTGGCGCGGGTCGAGCGCGTCGTCGCTGTCAATGAAGACGATAAGCTCGCCGCGCGCCATGCGTATGCCGTCGTTGCGCGCGACGGACGCGCCGCCGTTTACGGGCTGGACGTGTAGCTTCGCGAACGAGTAGCGCGGCTCAGACCGAAGCCACTCGACCGTGCCGTCCGTCGAGCCGTCGTCAATCACGAGCGTTTCGACGTGCGTGTAGGTCTGCGCCCGGATTGAGTCGAGACACTCTCCGATCCAGTTGCGGCGGTTGTACGTCGGAATGATGACGGTAACTAGCGGATCAGACATTCTTCCCCCTTGTGGCCTTCTGTTAAGCATCTGACTAGAGCCGGACACCGGCTGCGAGCAGACGCGCCGGGTAACACACCTTCCGGGGCATCATAACAGCCCCGCGCCCGCTTCCGTAAAAGCCCGCGCCTACAGCCATAAGTCTTTGGCCGCGCTTCGTATTCCGTTGGAGTAGCGATGGTAGCGCAAGGTCAGCAGTTCCCTGAGGACGAAAGGCACGCGCCTCAGTCTGGCCTCCGGCATTCCGGCGCGGGCACAGAGGTGGCGGAGCGCCGCCTCCAGCTTCGTGCGCGCCCCGCGGCTTCGCGCCGGGTCTGTTCTCGTCGCCAGTCTTTCGAGGACGGTCTGGAGGTAATGAATCTCCGCGTCGAAAGAGTTACTCCGGCGCGCAGCGTTGCGAGCGGGAACTAGCACGCCCGTCTCCCGGCGCTCACCTTCCGCCCCGAGGCCGGAGCGGACTCCGAGCTGTTGCCGCGGGTGCTGCCGGTACTTAATCAGCAACTCGGGGACGTAGGCCAGCTCCGCCACCGCCGAAATCAACAGGGCAATCCAGCCGTCGTGGATAACCCTGTGCCCATCGTGGACGATGTCGGTCGGGATGGGCAGCACTAGGTCTCGGAACCCTGCGCGGAAGGCCAGCGTCGCGCCGGTCACGACGTTGTGATCGAGCAGAACGTCGAAAGCCCCGCCGGCCTCGAACTGCTGAAGCTCTTTCTCGCCGAAGCGGATGAGCTGCCAAGTGCGCCAGCCGAGCGGGCGGAGTTGCTCGTCAACGACTTCGCCGTCGGTGAAGGCAAGCCCGGCGCGGCCATCGCTCAGGGCTGCCTCGACGCGACGCAGCTTATCCGGGTGCCATACGTCGTCCTGATCCGAGAGCGCGATGACATCCCCTTCACACAGGCCGATGGCCCGCTCGAAATTCTTCGTCGAGCCGAGGTTCTCCTCGTTGACGTAAAAGCGCACGGCGAAAGGGGCCGAGGCGGCGAAAGACTCGACGACCTCGCGTGTTGTGTCCGCCGAGCGGTCGTCGCAGATCACCAACTCGTCGGGCGTGCGCGCCTGCGCGGAGATGCTCTCAAGCTGCTCCCGAAGGTAGCGGCCTCCGTTGTATGTGCACATCGCGACTGAAAACTTCATCGCCATCGCTGCAACTCAAGCGCCCGCCCGCGAGTTCGGAGGCCGCTACGCACTACGGATGGCCGCCGCCTCCTGCCTCGGCAGCTCTCCGACCTGAGAAATGTTGTTCCCCATCTCGCCGCGCGCTCAGCCCGCGATGCCCGTCAGCTTCGCGTCCGCCTCCGGCGAGGCGGCGCGATGACTCGCGATGTCGGCCTCGCACATCTCGTCAACCAGCTCCTCGAAGGTGTAGCGAGGCTCCCAGCCCAGCGCGCGGCGTGCCTTGCTCGCGTCGCCGATGAGCAGGTCAACTTCGGCTGGCCGGTAGAATTTCTCGTCTATCTTGACGTACTCGCGATAGTCAAGCCCGGCCTTGGAAAA
>DASQLL010000408.1:0-5392 GCA_035630035.1 Pyrinomonadaceae bacterium
CCATGCCGAGATCGTTGGCATCTACGAAGTTAATCAGCGCGGCGGCGAGCCTCGCGCAGATTATGCCGTGAAGCGGTTTGGTGAGGGACATCACTTTCAATTCTCCTCTGATTAACTCGTAGCGTCGGTCGCTGCCGTTTACATAGGTGGGTATCGTCAGCAACTCGTCGGCGGTAATCAGGCGCGTTGTCGTGCTCATACATCCTCCTCGAACGTGCCTAGCTTAACTCACATCGCAGATGGCAATCACGGGTTGGTGGAGCATCGTTATCTGCGCGGAGCGGCCCATGTAGCTGCGCGCCATCGCGATGGCCTCGGTCATGTTGTCGGCGCGCTCCCAGCCCATCGCGGCGGGGACGTGCGCGTTCTCAGCCCCGGCGGCGATGACGTGGCCGACGTGCGCGCGACCGTTCTCGGCCCAGTACCACATGTAGAAGGGGTGCGCGCCGTGGTAAGCGTTGCCGCGCCGGTACATCTCGATGTAGCTCGGATTGGTTGCGAACTCACGCTCGTACTTCTCGCGCAGCACGTGCGAGTCGCGCGTCTCCGGCAACAGGCGGTTGAAGAACTCGATGTAGCTCGGATGCTGCACGTGGTCGAACTCGTCGTAACAAGGATGGTGCAGGATGAGCGTGCCGCCTTTTTTCAGGAGAGGCTTGCCGCGGTACATGTTGAAATGGTAGCCGAGCGCCATCACCTGCACGAGCAGAGGGTTCAAGGCCGAGTAGACGTTGTATGGCGAGATTTCGGGAATGGGGCAGATGAGTATGTCGCACTGCCCGTCAATGGGCACGAGGTACTGCTGCATTGATTTTTCGATGATGCGGTCGTGGACAGGCTCGGTGCGCCCGGCCTCGACCGCGATCATCTCGTAGTCGGACGTGAGCGCGTTGTACATCTTTCGCTTGGCGGCGCGCGGCATCTTCGACATCGAGAAGCGCATCGCCTCATACTTCATGCGCTCGTAGGCTGAAAAGTCGTCCTCGTTCTTCGTCAGGAAACTCATCTCGCCCGCGAACATTCGGTTGTTGACGGTCGTCTCGATGTGGAAGACGTTGAGATGCTCGTCAACAAGCTTGCCCATGCGGTTGATCTTGCGCGTCAGCTCCGAGTTGGCAGGGTCCATGTAGCTGTCGGACTCTAAAATTGTCTTCGGCTCGTGATGCGGGCGAAGACTTTCATAGTCGCAGAGGCCGACGGCGACGGACTTGTGGCCGCCGTTCATGGGGACGAAGTTGAAGTTGAGATAGATGAGAAGGTCGCTCTCGGTCGCGCGGCGGTTGAGGCTCAAGGTCTCTTTGTGGCGCGTCTCGCCGAGCTTGACCATGCCGTCCGGGTCTTCGGCGTCGTGGTTGTAGAGGCGGTCGGGCCAGAACTCTTTGAAGACGCGCGGGCCGACCATACGCTTTATCTCCCACTCGGTCATGCGCCGGTGGAGCGAGACGGCGATGATTAGATGCACGTCGTCAACGCCGTTCGCGTGCAGAAGGTCGAGCAGGATTTCGAGCGCGGTCTGCCTGATGTCGGGAGTCTTCATCGGCGGCAGGGGCATCGAGATGTCGTCAATCGCAATCGTCACCTTCATGCCCGGCTCAAGCTGCGCGTAGAGCGGGTCGCAGTCGTGCGGGTGATTTAAGGCGTAGCGTATCGCGGCCTCGCGGTTCTGCAACCCCTTGATCGGCGCGTTCGGGTAGATGACGCGCGTGCCTACGGGAAGGTCTTCGAGCAGAAAGTCCATGCCCGAAGAGATGATGCGCGGCGCGCTATCGCGGTCAATGTAGACGACCGATTCGTGAACTTTGCGTCTTAGTTGTAGGGCCATTGTTTGGTAAATGGTAAATGGTGAATGGTAAATGGTGGTTTTATCTATTCACCATTTACCATTCACCATTTACTTTAAATTAAGTATCGGCCAGTCGTGGTGCATCGCCGTCTGCTTGAGCCGCATGTCGGGATTGACCGCGGCGGGGTGGCCGACGATTGAGAGCATGGGCAGGTCGCTCATGCTGTCGCTGTAGGCGTAGGACTCGTTCAGGTTCAGCCCCTCGCGCTCGGCGTATGTGCGAATCCAAGACGCCTTCGTCGCCGACGCGAGAACGGGCGGAAGCAGTCGGCCCGTGGCGACGCCGTTGACGAACTCCAGACGGTTCGCGACGTAGTCGTCAACGCCGAAGTATTCCATGAGCGGCGCGACCGAAAAATCGAGCGCGCCTGTGACGACGACTTGGCGCAGGCCGAGGCTGCGCGATTTCTGTATAAGCTCTTTCGCGCCGGGGAAGACGGCGGGCTTTAGCACGTCCTCGAAGAGCTGATGCGAGAAGAAGCGCAAGCGGTCTTCCGACTCGCCTTTGTAGCGGCGGAAGAAGATGTCGTTGAAGACCATCCGGCTGTAAGAGTCCGCGACGGCGAAGAGCGGGAGGCTGACGAGCGTGGACGCGCTCTTGCGGAGCGAGCGCAAGATGCCCTGTTGATTGCGCGCGTAGAAGCCGAGCGTGTGCACGAGGTTCGTGCTAACGAGCGTCCCTTCGAGGTCGTAGAATGCGGCAGCGGCCAAAAGCAGTCCTCCAACTCGGTCGTCGGCTAAAGTCTGTTACGGCTCACAACTTTTCTTAATTCTCGAATGCAGGACGAAAAGTTTACCTTATTTCGACAGGTTTTTGTAACCGTCATGCGTTTTCAACGATTTGCACGGACAACGAGTCAGAAACGCGACCGTCAGGGAGCGTGTCGGTCGCCTTGCGTAATACACGCTCCCTGACGGTCGCGTTTCCGCCTTTGCAGCCACTTCGGGGCGTTCGTTGTTTCGTGCTTTCGCCTGTGCTATTTTTCAGCCAACATAGAGTTCTGAATTTCAAGCGAACGGCCCTTCAGCACGAAACGCACGTGCGTGTGCGAAGGCCGCTGTGAAACCGGAATGAGTTTTGAAGCGCCTCCGGCCTCCGTCGGGAAGGGCGCGCGACTGCGCGCGCTCGCGGCGGAGCTGCGGGAGCTTGAAACGAAACTGCGCGCGGGCGGCGGCGCGGACAAGATAAAGAAGCAGCACGATCAAGGAAAGCTTACGGCGCGCGAGCGCGTGCATCTTCTGCTCGACCGCGATTCATACTCGCAGGAGATCGGCCTTCTCGTCGCATACGATCAGTACGAAGGCGGTGCGCCTGCCGCCGGGGTCGTTACGACGACGGGTCGCGTCGGCGGGCGCGAGGTGGTAGTCGTCGCGAACGATGCGACCGTCAAGGCAGGCTCTTGGTGGCCGGAGACGATTAAGAAAATCCTTCGCGCGCAGGAAGTGGCGATGCGCTCGCGCGTGCCGATTATTTATCTGGTTGACTCGGCGGGCGTGAATTTGCCGTATCAGGGCGGCGTGTTTCCGGGGCAGTACGGCGCGGCGCGGATTTTTTATTACAACTCGATCATGCGCCGCTATCTTCACGTGCCGCAGATAGCGGCGGTGATGGGGCCTTGCGTCGCGGGCGGCGCGTACCTACCGGCTCTTTCGGACGTAATCATCATGGTTGAGAAGACCTCGTTCATGGGACTCGGCGGCGCGAACCTCGTCAAGGGCGCGACGGGGCAGACGATTGACAACGAGACTCTGGGCGGCGCGCGCACGCACACCGAAGTTTCAGGCGTCGCGCACTACCGCGTGGAGTCGGACGAGTCGTGCATAGCGAAGATAAGAGAGATCGTGTCCGAGCTTCCGACGACGGAGAAGGCGCGCGTGTCCCTCGCCGAGAGCCGCGACGCCGCGCGCCCGCTCGAAGACCTCTACGAGATCATCCCCGAAGACCACCGTCATCCTTACGACGTGCGCGAAGTCCTCGCTTGCATACTCGACGAAGGCCACCTCGACGAGTTTCAGGCCGACTACGCGCGCGAGATGATAACGGGCCACGCGCGCGTGCGCGGCATTCAAGTGGGCATCGTCGCCAACAGCCGCGGCCTCGTTCGCGAGAAGGGAAAGCCGCCGAAGTTCGGAGGCATCATCTACACAGACTCCGCCGAGAAGGTTGCCTACTTCATCGAGACGTGCAACCGGCATCGCACGCCGCTTCTGTTCATACAGGACGTTTCGGGCTTCATGGTCGGAGCCGAAGCGGAGCATTCGGGCATCATCCGCGCGGGCGCGCGCTTCGTCGAGGCGATGGCGACGGCCTCCGTGCCGAAGATCGTTCTGACGGTCAATCACGCTTCGGGCGCGGGCTACTACGCGATGGCGGGGCAGGGCTTCGACCCCGACTTCATTTTGAGCTGGCCTACGGGACGCATGGGCGTTATGGAGGGCGACTCCGCGGCGCAGGCCATCTACGGGACGCAGCTCGAAAAACTGAAGCGCGCAGGGGCCGAGCCGGACGAGAAGCTGAAGGCCGAGATGGATCGCGTCCGCGCGGATTATGACCAGCAGCTCGACGCGAAGTTCGCGGCGGCGCGCGGCTTCGTTGACGCAGTCATCGCGCCCGAAGAGACGCGCGACGCGCTGGAGCTGGCACTGAGCGTCACGCTGAACTACGGCGGGCCGCACCTCGGCCAGTTCGTGCTGCCCTCGTCGCTCGCCTGAAGCGGCACGGTCGGCGCGCGCGGGGCGCAAGCCGCGTAAAAATTTTCGTGCAACAAAAGTGCTGTTGTGCGACACTAGGCCGCATCCGAGCAAGCTTTTCGAGATGTTCCCCTTCCGCCGACGGGAGGCTCGCGCATGCTTCCAACCCGGCGGTCAGCCGGCAGGCAGGTCAAACACATTCAACGGCGCGCGCCGGAAGTCTCCCGAACGCGCGCTGATATAAACAGGAGGAGAACCATCCGTGAGCAAGAATAACATCGTCAGATACCTCGTCGTCCTACTCTTTGCGGTCTTCACGTCAGCCGTCTTCGTGTTTGCCGACTTCGGCGCGCTCGCGCAGAACGCCAACAGCAGCACGACAGAAGACGCGAGCGTGCAGAACGAGAACACGACGCCCCCGCGCCGCGGTCGCCGCCGTGGCCGAAGGCGCGCGGCTGTGCGCGCGGTGGACATCGCCGTCGACACGGGCGCGACTAGTCCGGGCGAGCAGACCGACCTGTCCGGCACGTACACCGGCCACGTCACGATGACGGGCGGGCACGAAATGGAAACCGACGGCACGCTCACCATCACAGGCAACCAGTTCTCGCTCGAAGGCGGCGGGATGACGCACAGCGGGCGCATCTATGCCGTGACCACGCGCGGCTACACAGGAGTGTCAATGTACTTCAGCGACATGACCGACTCGGCGACAAACACGCCGGTCGTCGCGATGGGGCGCGCTCGCAAGCGCGGCGACCGCCTGTCTATCACGCGCGTACCCGGCGCGCGCACGACCATAACCTTCAGGTAGAGCGGAGTAGCGGGTTAGCGCATGGCCGGCACGGACGATGTGCG
>DASQLL010000409.1:0-15826 GCA_035630035.1 Pyrinomonadaceae bacterium
ACGTTCGACATCTCAATACTCGAAATCAACAACGGCGTCTACGAGGTGCTTGCGACATCCGGCAACACCTTCCTCGGCGGCGAAGACTTCGACGAGCGCATCATCGAATGGATGGTCGGCCAGTTCCGCGAGGAGACCGAGATTGACCTGCGCAACGACCGCCTCGCGCTGCAACGTCTGAAGGAGGCCGCCGAGCGCGCCAAGTGCGATCTGTCTTCGCTCACAGAGACGGTCATCAACCTGCCCTTCATCGCCGCGGACGCTTCGGGGCCGAAGCACTTCAGCAAGACCTTAACGCGCGAAGTGTTCGAGAGTCTGGTCGGCGACCTCGTCGAGCGCACGGTCGAGCCGTGCCAGAAGGCTCTGTGGGACGCGAAGCTCCAGCCGAAGGACATTGACAAGGTTCTGCTCGTCGGCGGGCAGACGCGCTCGCCCATCATCGCGCGCACCGTCAACGAAATCTTCGGCAAGGACGCTTCCGCGGAAATCAATCCCGACGAAGTCGTCGCGATGGGCGCGGCCATTCAGGGCGGCGTGCTGACGGGCGACGTAAAAGACATCGTGCTGCTCGACGTGCTGCCGCTCTCTCTGGGACTTGAGACGCGCGGCGGCCTGTTCCACAAGATCATCGAGCGCAACTCGACCATCCCGCTCCAGAGCAGTCAGACGTTCACGACCGTCGTTGACAACCAGTCGTCCGTCGAGATTCACGTCCTTCAAGGCGAGCGCGAGATCGCGCAGCACAACCGTAGCTTGGGCAAGTTCGAGCTGGTCGGCATCCCGTCCAGCCCGCGCGGCGGGCCGCAGATCGAGGTGACGTTCGAGGTTGACGCCAACGGCATCCTCAGCGTCTCGGCGCACGACAAGGCGAGCGGGCGCAAGCAGCAGATGAAGGTAACGCCCACGTCGGGACTTTCGGGCGACGAGATAGATCGCATGATCGCCGAGTCGCAAAGCTCTTCCGACGCAGACCGCCGCGCGAAAGAGCTGATCACGCAGCGCTCCAAAGTCGAGGGGCTTTTGCGCAACACGCAGCGCACCTTCCGCGAGTTCGGCAACGCGCTCACGCCGGACGAGCGCGCCACGGCGCAGGACGCCTTCGCCGAGTGCGAGGAGCTTATCAAGGGCGAGAACGTCGAAGCGATTCAAGAGGGCGCGCAGAAGCTCGAACGCGTCGCCGGATTGCTGACGCTCGCCATGCTCAACCCGCTCTCCGGCGGCAAGAACGCAAACACTTAGACAAAAGCAGTGACAAGTGACAAGTGACGAGTGACAGGTTAGAATTTGTTTTCAACTTGTCACTCGTCACTTGTCACTTGTCACTAATTATTTGAATGGCTAAAAGAGACTACTACGAAATTCTCGGCGTGAGCCGCAGCGCGAGCGAAGCCGAGATCAAGACCGCGTACCGCAAGCTCGCAGTCCGCTATCACCCGGACAAAAACCCCGGCGACACAGAGGCGGAAGAGAAGTTTAAGGAAGCGGCTGAGGCCTACTCGGTCATCTCCGACGCGGAGCAGCGCGCGCGCTACGACCGCTTCGGCCACGCGGGCGTGTCGAGCGCTGCGGGCGCGGGCGGCTGGGGCGCGCAGGGCTTCGGCGGCATAGAAGACATACTCGGCGACCTGTTCGGCTTCGGCGACATGTTCGGCGGGCGCAGCGGCGCGGGCGGTCGAAGATCAACAGCGCAGCGAGGCGCAGACCTTCGCTACGACCTTGAGATGACGCTCGAAGAGGCCGCCGCTGGGATGACGGCGCAGCTACGCATCCCGCGTCTCGAATCCTGCGAGACCTGCACGGGGACGGGCGCGGCCTCCGGCTCGCAGCCCGAAACCTGCTCGACGTGCAACGGCACGGGGCAGGTCAGATACCAGCAGGGCTTCTTCTCCGTGTCGCGAACGTGCGGCCAGTGCCGCGGCACGGGGCGCATCATACGCAACCCCTGCGAGACGTGTCGCGGCGCGGGGCGCGTCGAGCGCGAGAAGATGATGGAGGTGAGAATCCCCGCGGGCGTCGAGACCGGCTCGCGCCTGCGGCTCGCGGGCGAGGGCGAGGCGGGCGCGCAGGGCGGCACGCCGGGCGACCTCTACGTCGTCATACACGTCAGCGAGCACGAGACGTTCGAGCGGCAGGGCAACAACCTCTACGCCTCGATACCCGTCACCTTCGCGCAGGCCGCGCTCGGCTCGGAGGTGAACGTGCAGACGCTCGACGGCCAGCAAAATTTGAAAGTCCCCGCGGGCACGCAGACCGGCACGGTCTTCCGACTCAAAGGCCACGGCATGCCCGCACTCGGCGGACGCGGGAAAGGCGACCTCTTCGTCTCCGTCACCGTCGTCACGCCGACCACGCTCACGCGCGAGCAGCGCAAGCTCCTCGAACAGCTCGCCGAGATAGAGGAGACAGACCTCGGCGACAAGGGCCTGATGGACAAGGTGCGCGACATCTTCGGCTGAATCAAAGTCAGAAGTCAGAACGCCGAACGCTGAACTGAAAGACCACTGTTTTCAGTTCAGCGTTCGGCGTTCTGACTTCTGACTTTATTATTCCAGCGTCAGCCAGTAGTCGCGCGGGTAGATGCGTACGACGCGCGCGTCCGGCCCCTCGACGGTCTTCAGATATTGCTCGTAGGCCGTGATCTGTTTTTCGGGGCCGATGACGTAGAAGACGCCGCCCTGCACGTCGCGCGCCTTGACGCCGAAGCCGGGGAGTATGCGCGCGTAGACCGTGTTCATGCGCTTGAACAGCTCGTCCGAAAGATTCGGCATCTGCCTCAAGGAGAGCAGACCCTGACGGAACTTGCGAACGGTTTCGGGCGGGATGCCGTCCGCGATGTCGGCGGCCATAGCCTCGCCGCGAGTCTCGTAGCCGGAGGCCGAGCGGAACTGCTGGAAGGCGATTGCTATCGCGTACTCGACGAGGCCGGGGTCGGGCTTGGCCTTCTTCAGCTCGTCAATGACGAAGCGCAAGGTCTGCGGCAGCTCCGGCGTGCGCTCTGCGTAGTAGCTTACGCGCCCCTGACCGGGCGAGCCGCCGAGTCCGTTCGAGTAGGCAAGCCCTGCGCCCCAAGTCTTGATGAAGATCGCGTGCGCGCCCGCGCCCGCGTAGAGGCGCGAGGCGAGGTAATCGAGAAGCGCCTCGCGGTTGTCTGCGTCCTCGTATGTCGCCATCGGCGCGGAGTTCAAGAATACGCCGCCCTGCGAGTTCGGATTCACGAGTCCGACGAAGACGGGCGCGTCCTTCTCGCCGGCGCGCGCCAACACACGCGACACGACCAGTCGCGCGCTCGCGTACTTCGCCGGCGCATGCGGCGCGCTCTGTAGACCGGCGATGATGTCGCGCACGCCCGGCTCAAGCGAGTCTCTGGTCGAGGCCGAGCCGATCATGAACATGCGCGCGCCGCCCGTCTTGAGAAGACTCTGGCGCACGGCGCTTAGCTCCGCGAGAGCCTGCGCGGGCGGCACGAGCAGGTCGTGGCGGATTTCGCGGACGAGGTACTCCCAGTCGGCGGAGAGCGTCTCGTCAGGGATGTCGGCGAGCAACTGGTCGAGGTCTTTGGCCGCTTCGGTCGCGAGCGCCTTCGCGCCCGCGGGGAGTTTGCCGAAGGCTTCGAGGTGCGTCTCGTCCGCCGGTATGACTTTGGCTGCCTCCTCCTTCTTATCTTGCATGGCCGCGAGCAGAGTCTTGAGCGACTGCCGCCTCGACTGTCTGTTGCGGGCCAAGTCCGCCGCGGAAGTGCCCGCGCCCGGGCCTAGCACTATCATGCCCGCGCCGCTCAGCCCGTCGAAGAATTTGGAGATGGCTTCGCGCTCCGCGCCCTCGCCCGCGTCCTTCAGGAGCCAGCGCAGGCGGTGTACGTTGTGCGACTGCGTCAGGAACGAAGAGGTCGAGAGCAGGAGCGGGTTGTCCTGTCGCCAGTATGCGTTCGCGGGATCGTTGACCCAACTCTCCTCCGAGCCTTGCATGCGGTTTCGCATCCCGCTCAAGACCTGATCCACAACGTCGCGTATGCGCGCGATATTCTCGACGCGCCAGTCAGGGTTTGTTAGCACGAGCTTCATCCATTCGAGCGCGCGGCGCGACTCCGCCGCGTCGTTGCCCGCGCCGCGCACGACAATTTCGGCGCGATTGGTTTTGAAGTTCGTGCTGAAGTAGCTGTTCAGAGAGAGAATCTCCTTGCGTAGCATCTCGCTCATCTGCTCGAAGGGGATGGCCTTACCGTCTTTGACGACGCCGACCTGCGTTAGAAGCGAGGGCATCGCCGATAGATAAAAGAGCTTGTCCTGCGGCACGCCGTCGAGCCGTAGCGCAAGCCCGGCGGTCGCGCTCGTCATGTTCTCGAAGTTCGAGAAGACGAAGGGAACGCCGCCCTGCAAGGTCGAGACCTTGTAGTCGAGCTGGTCGTCGAGCGTGAGCGGCGGCTTATCGAGAAAGCGCATCGAGGCCGTCCGATTCGCCTGCTTCTCAAGCTCGGCTGTCGTCGCTTCGTACTCGGCCTTGAAGCGCCTAAGCGCCTCCTTCTCGTCCGCGACGCCGTACTTCTTCACGACGCGCTCGGTCTCGGCCTTGACGCGCGCGGCGCTCTCAGCTTCGGCCTGCGCGATGAGCTGCGGCGCGGGCTTGGCGGCGACGGCGTAGGGCGCAACGTCCGCGAGATGCCACTTGGCAATCAGGTCGCGCCAAGCGTTCTTGTCCGAAGAGATTATCTGATCAACGGCGGCAAGCTCCGGCTTGAGCGTGACGGACTTGCGGAAGCCGGGAGTGCGGTTGAGGTCTAAGAGGTGCGTCATCCAGCCCGAATCGGTATTGCGGAAGCCGAAGCCCGGAGGCGAGTTGACGAACTTCGAGAGAGCGCGGCGCGTCTGAATCACGCGGCTCTTCATGCGCTCGTTGAACTCCTTCAACTCCGGCGAGCCGTCGGGTAGCGTTGCGACGCGCTTCATCTCGTCCATTATCTTCCGGCGTATGTCCGCGATCTTCTCGTTCGTCATGTTCGCGGGCACAACGTCGGTCAGCGCCATGTAAATCGGGTTGCCCTCGACCATCTCGTCGTCTAAGAAAGCGAAGACGCTTTTCGCGCCCGTGTCCATCACGCGCGTCTTCGTGTCAACGAACATCTTGTAGAGATTCGTCGTCGGGTCGCCCGCCACGTTCGAGAGGAAGAGGTTGAGCAGGGTCTTCTCCTTCGTGTCCAGCTCAAGAGTCGCGGGCCAAGCGAACATGACCCAGCCGGGCTGCTGCTCGTTCTTGTGCGGGTACTCGACCAGCTCAATCTTGCCTGCGGGCGCAGGCTTCGGCGCGGGGATGTCCGACTCGCTCATGTAGCGGCGCGACTCCTGCTTCGGCTCAAGCCTGTTGAAGATTTCGTCGAGGCGGCGGAGCGTGTCGCCGAGCGGCATCTCTTTCGGGAACGAGGCGACCATGCCCATGTTGCCGAGGTGGTGCGTGTCCGCGTGGAACTTGCGTATGTCTTCCGGCTTCATCTGGCGTATCGCGTCCGGCCAGCCGCCGGCGGAGAGCGCGAGCGGGTGATCCGCGCCGTAGAGCATCTGACTCGCGGCGCGGAAGAGGAGACTGATGGGCCGGTCGTAGGTCGTCGCCATCTCCTGAAAGACCGTGCCCTTCTCTTCGAGCCGGAGCGATTTGTCCGCAGGGTTCTCGTTTACGCCCCAGTGGCTCACCTCACGTCGTATTTCTTCGTCGGTGTAGTCGGGGTGAAGCAGCGCGTCCATCTGGCTCTCGAAGAGCTTGTAGAAAATTTCGGGGCCGGCTGCGGTGTGGAAGAAGTAGCAGGTGCGCCACTGCATCGTGAAGGCCGAAGAGCCTGCGAGCGACATGCTTTCGAGGCCGGAGTGCGCGCGCCCGACGTTGCCCTTGCCTAAGAGAAGATGCTCCTGCGTGTGCGGCTCGCCGCGGTCGGAGACGGGGAACGAGTTGACCCAAGTGAAGACCTGCGGGACGGATTGTAGTTGCAGGTAGTCGAGCGTGAAGCCCGTGCGCGCGTGGCGGAAGCGCGCGGCGAAGGGCTTGTCGGAGTCGTTCAGATACACTGCCTCCACGCGGAAGCCGTTGACCGTTTTGCCTTCGGTCAGCGAGTCGAACGAGACGTTGTTAGGCGCTTGCGCCAACGCGGTTCGCGGCACGTTGCTGGAGAGAATCGAGAGGCAGGCGAGCAGCGCGAGCGCCGCCGTTGTGTGGCGTTTCCTGTTCATAAAAAGCTCCTGTCGAGATTTCGTTTAAAGGCGCGCGGCGACGCACGACGAGCGCGGCGCGCATGCAGCTTTTATCGAATCCGGTTGTTCGGATGAAATCCAATTTCGCTTGCGACGAACCGTAAGAGCGGAGAGTAGTGATGCTAGCTCGCGTCGCGCGGTTGGTCAAACGCGGGTGACGGCTTCGGTGTTCCGACCGTCTCGGAGTTCGGCAAAGGGCAATTCACCACAGAGGCACAGAGGACACGGAGGCGGCACAGAAGACTTGTCTTTCTCCGTGTCGCCTCCGTGTCCTCTGTGCCTCTGTGGTTAAATCCGTCTCGCCACATTCGGACGTGAATAGAGACCGAGGCATCAATACCGCTTCCGCGGCTGTGCTATATTGCGCCGGACGACGACATGAAAACCCCGCGCTCAATTCTTCTCGCACTCGCACTGTTCTCGCTAATGAATTGTCAGCAGGCAGCCGGCGCGCAAGCCCGGCGCGCGCGAGCCGGCAGGCCGCCGAGCCGGAACGCCGCACCGTCGCCGCGCGAGGCTGCGTACCGCGCGAACAACTTCGGCGTCGCGCTCTTGGAACAGTTCAGGCACAGGGAGGGCGCGGACGAGTTCCGCCGCGCGCTCCGGCTCGACCCGCGCAACGCGCTCGCGCGTATCAACCTCGCCGTCGCGCTCTACAACGTCCCCGACGTAGAGGGCGCGATTAAAGCCGCGCGCGCGGCAGTCGAAGTCGCCCCGCGCGCGCCGCAGCCGCACTACATCCTCGGCCTCATCGCTAAAAATCAGAATCGCGCGGACGATGCGATGGGCGAGTTCAAGCGAGTGTTGGAGGTTGACCCCGACGACACGGGCGCGAACGTCCTGCTCGGACAAATCTATCTTCAACAGCGAGACTTCAAAGAGGCGACCGCGCTCTTCCGACGCGCGGTCGAGGCCGAGCCGTACAACGGCACCGCGCTCTACAACCTTGCGACCGCGCTCCTGCGCGCGGGCGAGCGCGACGAAGGCCAGCGCGTCATGCAGCGCTTTCAGGAATTGCGTACGAGCGGCGCGGCCACAATCATCGGCCAGAACTATCTCGAACAGGGCCGCTACGCCGAGGCCGTCACCTCGACCGGCGCGGAATCAGACCTCGTCGAGCGCGCGACGCCGCGCGTCCGCTTCGTTGACGCGACAGCCAGAGTGCTGCCCGCGGCAAAAAGGTCGGGCGCTGTCGAGCGGGGGAAGAAGCACAGCGAAGCGCGAAGCACGCCGACCACGGGTGAGGGAAGCGCGCCGCATTGGACGAGGCACGGCGAGTGCGGCTGGTCGGCGAGCGAGATGAGGTTCGGGGGCAGCGAAATTACTCTATTCGACTTCGACGGCGACGGCGACCTTGACCTGCTCGACCTCAAAAATGATTCGCAGCGGCTCTTACGCAACGACCGCGGCAAATTCGTTGACGTGACTCCGGGCGCGGGAGCCTTGAGCGGCAACTCCACTGACGCCGATTGGAATTACGCAGCCGTGGCGGGCGATTACGACAACGACGGGCGCGAAGACCTTTTCGTGCTGCGCCGCGAAAGAAGCGCGCTCCTGCACAACGACGGCGGCGGCAAATTCTCCGACCGCACCGAAGCGGCGGGCCTCAACCGTTACAAAGCGCTCTCCAACTCCGCGGCGTTCGCGGACGTGGATCACGACGGCGACCTCGACATCTTCATCGCGGGCGGCACGGATTGGAGCAAGATGTCCGTTAATATCTCCATGCCGCTCTCGGCGACCTCGCAGATCACGCCGACGAGATCACAAAGAAGTAGCGTCGAACGAAAAGAGCCGACAGGGTTGCCCAACGTGCTTCTACGCAACAACGGCGACGGCACGTTCGCGGACATCACGTCGCAGGCTAAAGTCGCGGGCGAAGGCGGAGAGTCTTTCCAGATCATCCCGACCGACTTCGACAACCGCCGCGACGTTGACCTGCTCGTCGTAAACCGTGACACGCCCCCTCTGCTCTACCGCAACGTGCGCGACGGGACTTTCCGCAATGTCGCCGCCGAAGCGGGCCTTGACCTGCGCGGCTTCTACTACGCGGCGGCTGCGGGCGACGTGAACAAGGACAACTTCACAGACTTTTATTTCGCCGCGTGGAACTCGCCCGACATGTTCGCCTTGAGCGACGGGCGCGGGCGCTTCCGCCTACAGCCCGCGCCCTCCGCGCTCGGCGAGACGAAGGACGCGCTGCCTGCCTCCGCGCAGTTCGTTGACTACGACAACGACGGGCTGCTCGATCTTCTGACGCTCTCGTCGTGCGCGCAGGAGACGACCCCGCACCTCTGGCGAAACGTGGGCGACGGCTGGGTTGACGTGAGCGGCGTCGCATTCGGGCGCGGACTCATCAGAACGAGCAGAGAGGCCGTGCCGGCCTCGACTGCGCTCGCCTCCGGCGACGTTGACGGCGACGGCGACACAGACCTCTTCGTGCGCTCCGCGTCCGACGAGTTGATCTTCCTGCGTAACGACGGCGGAAACAGAAACGCATCCGTGCGCGTGCGGCTCGCGGGCAAGGTGAGCAACCGCAGCGGCGTCGGCGCGAAGATCGAGGTGCGCGCAGGCAGTCTCCAACAGAAGCTTGAGACTTACGCGGCGACGCCCGCGCTTGCGCCAGCCGATATAAACTTCGGCCTCGGTCGTCGCGCGTCCGCCGACGCGGTGCGCGTCATCTGGCCTTCGGGAGTCGTGCAGGCCGAGACGCGGACGGCGACGCGCGAAGGGGCGCAAACGGCGACGCGCGTGCGGCCCGGCGCGCTCAAAGTCACGGAGCTTGACCGAAAGCCTTCGTCGTGCCCGTACCTGTACACTTGGAACGGCTCGCGCTTCGAGTTCATCACGGACTTCATGGGCGGCGGCGAGATGGGCGCATGGGCCGCGCCCGGCGTCTTCAACACGCCCGACCCGGACGAGTACGTACGCATACGCGGCGACCAACTGAAGGAGCTAGGTGGCCGATACGAATTGCGCGTGACGAACGAGCTTGAAGAAGCTCTCTTCGTTGATCGCCTGCAACTCGTCGCCGTCGCGCATCCCGCGGGCGTCGAGGTCTACCCGAACGAAGGTCTCGGCAACCCGACCGGCGCTCAGTTCAAGCTCTACGCGACACGCAACGCGCGACCACCGCGCTCCGCACGCGACGAGCACGGCCACGACGTTCTCACGCGACTCGAACGACTTGATCGAAAGTACGTGGACGACTTCGCGCTGCTTCCCGTCCGCGGCTACGCCGAAGAGCATACGCTGACGCTCGACCTCGGCGATGGTACGCCGCAAAGCTGGGAGCGCGGGCATCCTGCCCGCCAAAGCGTGCGACAGCACGCTTCAAAGCTTTCGCTCCCACTCAAGCTTAATAATGACGCACAGCCTATTCGCGCTGACGCGCTCATGGCGGGCAGGATGCCCGCGCTCCCAGCTAGCACGCTTCTGTTATTGACCGGCTGGACTGACTACGCCTTTTCGAGCGACAACGTAGCAGCGAGTCAGCGCGGCCTTGAGATGAAGCCGCCCGCGTTGCAGGTCAGGGACGAGGAAGGGAAGTGGCGGACGGTCGTCGAGAACGTCGGCATCCCCGTCGGACGCCCGCAGACCGTGACGGTTGACCTCGCGGGCAAGTTCCTCTCCGCGAGCCGCGAGGTGCGCCTCGTCACGAACATGCGCGTCTACTGGGATCGAATTCTCTTTGACGACTCGGCGGGCGACGCGCCCGTCCGCGTCGAACGACTCGAAGCATCCGATGCGACTTTGCGCGAGCGCGGCTTCTCCGCCGAGGTCACGCCCGACGGGCGCGAGCCTTTCGGCTACGACTACGCGCGCGTCTCGCTCGCTTCGCCGTGGAAAGCATTCCCCGGTCGCTACACGCGCTTCGGCGACGTGCGCGAGCTTCTGCGCGCGCCCGACGACATCTTCGTCGTCTCGCGCCCCGGCGACGAGCTTGCGCTCTCGTTCGACGCGCGCTCGCTTGCGCCGCTCCCCGCGGGCTGGACGCGAACCTTCCTGCTCTACGCCGACGGCTTCAGCAAAGAGATGGACATCAACTCGGCAAGCCCGCACGAGCTTGCGCCGCTCCCGTTCCACGGCATGAAGAGCTACCCCTACGCCGCGCCCGAAAGCTATCCCGCGGATGATATGCATCAATCTTACATCGAGCGCTACAACACGCGCGTCGTGACGATGCCCGTGCCGCGAATTGAGGCGAACTTAAACAGGCGATGACTCTGTATACTTTCATAGAGACGACCCGCTTCACGCGCCGCGTGGTAGAATATCTGAGCGACGAAGCTTACGCGCAGTTGCAGTGGTACCTGATTCGACGCCCCGACGCGGGCGATGTGATACAAGGCAGCGGCGGCCTTCGCAAGCTGCGCTGGGCCGCTGGCGGACACGGAAAGCGCGGTGGCGCGCGCGTGATTTATTACTGGCCTTCAGCGCGAGACGAACTGTTCATGCTCGATGTTTACGCTAAAAATGAACAGGTTGATTTGACGCCGGATGAGTTAAAGGAGTTGCGGAAACTCGTCGAGGAGTGGCTTGCATGAAGAAAGAGGATTTTGAGGAGTTGAAGCTGAGCGTCATCGAAGCCGGAAAGATTAGACGCGTCGAAGCCCACTCGTCAGACCAGTTTTTCGGCGAAGCCAATGAGGTTGACGCGCCGGAAGCTTGCGCCGTCTTCGTCGAACCGGACGCGCCGCCGTTGAGAGCTTTCGCTGTATGCGTTGAAACGGATGATAAGACGCTGCTCATGCCTCGCAAGATTTATGAGATCGAAATGATGGGCGCATACGCGCGCGTTATTGACGAGGGCGGCGAGGCAGCGGTCTATCCGGCGGAGTTTTTCATACCTATCAACCTGCCTGCGGAAGTGCAACAGATCATCGCACAACTCTCGTAGCGCTCAACGTCTTCACACATGAGTCACATCCGATACTCTGTTGCCGCGTGCCAGACGGACTTGCCGAACCCTCTGGAGCGTCGCGAGATGCGGCGCAACACCGAGCGCATGCTCTCTATGGTTGACTCGGCGGTGGCGGGGGCCGCGCCTTTCCTGCCCGTGCGGCTCGTAGTCTTCCCGGAGTTCGCGCACGCCGCGCCGGTCTTCGCGACCGTCTCGGAGCTTCTGGAAAAACTCGCCGTCGAAATTCCGAACGAGCATACAGAGGCTCTGCAATCGAAGGCGCGCGAGCACGGCGTATACATCCAGACGGGCACGATGATCGAGCGCGACGCGCGCCACCCCGGCGTCGTCTTCAACGCGACGTGCCTTATCGGGCCGGAAGGAGTCCTCTATAAATATCGAAAGGTGAACACGTGGATTCCGTATGAAGTTCACGCAAGCCCGCACGACCTCGAAGGCTACGTCGAGCCTCTGTTCCCGGTCGCGGACACGCCCATCGGTCGAATCGGATGCGCCGTCTGTTACGACTGGCTCTTTCCAGAAGCCTTACGCCAGCTCGCCGCCAACGGCGCGGAAGTCCTCGTGCGCGTCTCGGCCTACATGGACCCTTGGGGCGCGACGCCGCCGATGGATTGGTGGACGATAGTCAACCGCTGCCGCGCGATTGAGAACACGGCCTACGTCGTCGCCGCCAATCAGGGCGCGAGCCTGAAGCATTACCCGCCCTACTCTTGGCCGGGCGGGAGCATGGTCGTTGACTTCGACGGGCGCGTGCTGGCCGAAGCGAGTCCGGGGCCGGGCGAGCGCATCGTCGTCGCCCCCGTTGACATCTCCGCGCTCCGACACGAGCGCGCCGTGCGACGCGGACACCAAATGCTCGCGCACCTTCGCACCGAAGCCTACCCCGTCTACCGCGAGCACATCTACCCGCCGCGACTTGACAGCAAAGACGACCTGACTCTCTCCTACGAGCTTAACAACCTGTTGATTGACGAGGCGAAAAAGCGGCTGACCCCCGCGGACGGCGAATGATGCGCGCGCTAGATCAGTCTTTACGAGATTGGCACACAAGCAAAAAAAGCTTATCCACGAAGACGCACGAAAGGGCACGAAACAAAGACCACGAATTTCGTGTGTTTGGCTTCGCGTCGGTTTCGTGTGGCTTCGTGGATAATGATTTCCTCTGTTCCTATCTCGTGAGTTTCGATTTAGCCCGTCCTCCCCCCAGCGTTTGCCGCTCCGGGATGCAGCCATCGCCAGAATTTGATTGACAGTCATTTAATTCTGTATTAAAAACACTTCGTTCAGACAAGCAACAAACCCGTAGTCCGTTTTATTCAGAAACCCAGTCAGTCATCAGATCAACTTAGGCTCTGCGCTCCACGAGGCTTGTCAGGTTTCGCCGACCCGCATCGAAGACCTTCCTGGCAAGTCGAAAGTGGATACCTTTCCGGCGTCCTTTGACCATGCGAGGCTCACTTATGTTTACACAGCGGAGAACTATCTCTCTATCGAGGTTGGCGGCGGCGTTTTTATGCGTGGCCGCTTTTGTGTTTCCGGCCATCGCCCAGAGCAACAAGGCCACGATTGTCGGAACTGTGACCGACCCGAACGGCGCGGTCGTAAAGGACGCGAAAGTCACGGCGACGAATCTCGCCACGGGCATTTCGCGCGAAGTGACGACGGACGACAACGGGACTTATACGATTACCTCGCTTGAGCCGGGCAGCTACTCCGTCAAGATAGAGGCTTCGGGCTTCCAGAGCGCGAGCGTTGATGATGTCAAGCTTGAGACGAACGCACGTCAGCCCGTTGACGTGGCGCTCACTATCGGCGGAGTCGGCGGCGACACTGTGACGGTGACAGCCGAAGCGCCGCTCGCAGAGACCGAGACGAGCGTGCGCGGCGACCTGATTACGGGACGGCAGGTCACAGACCTTCCCATCCCGCAGCGCAACTTTACGCTTCTCGCGGGACTCTCGCCCGGCGTCACGCGGCCCGCGGTCGGCGTGCTGGGCGGCAGCGGCACGTTCTCGAACGGTTCGGGCAGCCCCGTCGGCAACTCGACCGAGTCCACGCGCTTCCGCGAGTCGGGCGGCTCGGTGCTTGTAATCAACGGCGCGCGTCCGACCAACAACAACTTCTCGCTCGACGGCGTTGACAACAACGAGGGACAGTTCGGCCAGATCGCAACGTACCCGCCGCCGGACGCCATCGCCGAGTTCAAGGTCGAGACCAGCGTCGCGCAGGCCGAGTCGGGGCGCGCGGGCGGCGGAATCATTTCCGCAACCTACAAGTCGGGCGGCAACGACGTTCACGGCACGCTCTACGAGTTCTATCAGGGCCGCTTCGCCAGCGCCGTGTCGGGGACGGTCGCGGATCAGCTTGAGCGCGGCGCGAGCTCCGTCTTCGTCACGAACTTCGTAACGCACCAGTACGGCGGCACCGTCGGCGGCCCCGTCTTCTTTCCGCGCTTCGGCGAGGGCGGCCCCATGCTCTACGACGGGCGCAACCGAACCTTCTTCTTCGTCTCTTACGAGGCGCAGCGCAACTCGACGCCCGCGTTCGGCGGAGGCGAGTTCGCGTTCGTCACCGTCCCGACCGCGCGCATGCGCGTCGGCGACTTCGGCGAGCTTTTGCAGGCCGGCACGTCGCGCACCTACAACACTATCAACGGCCCCGTCGTCGCGCCGAACGGCACGGTCTTCTGCCCGACGGGAACGCCCGCGCCCGCGAACGACATACGCAACTGCGGCGTGGCGCTCTCGCCCGCGGCGCTCAACACCTTGCAGGCCTACCCGCTCCCGACCGAGGCCGGCGCGCTTGAGAACAACTTCCGACGCAACCGCAAGGAGAAGTACAACCGCAGCGGCCTCGGCATTCGCGGCGACCACCGCTTCAGCGACAGCGACTCGTTCTTCATCGTCGTCAACCGCGACGAGAGCGTCCGCTTACGCGATAACAACTTCCCGCCGGGCACAAGCCCCAACGGCAACGACCTGCCTTCGGGCTTCGGCGCGGGCGAGGAGTTCGGCGACTCGCGCGGCATACGTCTCGGCGAGACGCACACCTTCTCGCCGACCGTCATCAACGACTTCCGCGTCGGCGTCAACCGCGTCGAGATAGGCATCAACAACCCCGGCATCAACGGCGCGCTCGGCCTCGACCCGCAGGTCTCCGCCAACCTCGGCCACCGCGGCATCAACGTCTGCGGCGAGTGCGAGGGCGTCACGCTGCTCGGCATCGAAGAGCTTCTGAACGGCGGTCGCAACGGCGGACAGCTTGAGTTCATCGGCGACGGCGGCCCGTTCTACTTCCTTTCCAACAACTACAACTTCGCCGACTCGCTGACGTGGGTGAAGGGCAACAGCACCTTCAAGTTCGGCGGCGACCTGCGCGTCCGCCAGAACTCGAACTTCGACGGCGGTCGCGCGGGCGGAATGAAGGGCAACATTCAGTACGGCACGGGCGTCGGCGGCTTCCTCGCGGGCAACTACAGCGGCATCCCCATCGGCCCGCGCGACTCCGGCTCAGGCATCGCCAATTTCCTGTTCGGCCAATCGCCCGCGTTCATCACGCGCGGCACGCCGGGCGGCCCTTACTTCCAGTCGAACAAAGAGCTTGCCTTCTTCGGCCAGAACGACTGGAAGGTGACGCCGACCCTGACTTTGAACCTCGGCCTGCGCTGGGACTTGTTCACGCAGCCCACCGAGCGCTTCGACCGCCAGAGCAACTACAACCCGGCCAACGACACTCTGACGCGCGCCGGCGAGAGCGCGGCCAACGGTCGCGACCTCGTCAAGAGCGACAAGAACAACTTCCAGCCCGTCGTCGGCTTCGCTTGGAGCGGACTGCGCGACGACAAGAAGGTCGTGCTTCGCGGCGGCTTCCGCATCTCTTACGCGGTTGACATCCCCGGCACGCCCGGCATCCTTTCTGTTAACCCGCCGGGCGGCGCGAACTTCACGTGCAACCTTCAGAACTACGGGACGGCGGCGTGTCCGCAGCTCCCGGCCCTCTTCAACCTCGACACGGGCGTTCCGTTCCCTGCCGAGAACATCACGATTCAGCCCGGACAGACCTTCGCCGCGCCCGCCGGAGCGTCGCTGATATTCCTCGACCCCGACATCAAGAACGAGCAGTTCTGGCAGTACAACATAACGGCTCAGTACGAGTTCAGGCCGAACTGGCTGGCCGAGGTCGGATTCGTCGGCAACCGTGGACGGAACCTGCTCGTCGTCCAGAACATCGGCACCACATCGGGCGGCGGCATCCCCGGCTCGCGCGAAGTCGCGAGGACGGCGACAGTGACCGCGATCCGGTATCGTGGCGAGTCGCAGTACAACGCTTTGCAGTCGAAGCTTGAGAAGCGCTACTCGAACGGGCTGTCCATCCTGTCGGCCTATACGTGGTCACACTCGGAAGACAACGCGCCCGGCGCGTTCTGCCTCGGCGGCACGGGGCCTTCCTCTTGCGGTTTCACCAACCCGCTCCAGCCCGATCTCGACAAAGGCACTTCGGACTTCGACGTGCCACATCGCTTCACGTTCGCGAGCGTCTGGGACATCCCGTTCGGGCGCGGGCGGCGTTACGCGAAGGACATCGGGCCGGGGCTGAACGCAATCCTCGGCGGCTGGCAGTTCAACAACAACGTCACGATTCAGAGCGGCCCGCCGTTCTCGATCACGGC
>DASQLL010000410.1:0-3570 GCA_035630035.1 Pyrinomonadaceae bacterium
CTGCACGTTGCCTCGCTCGATGGCCGCGGGGATGACCTGCTTGCCGAAGTCCATCCACGTCTCGTCCTGCGCGAGCAGGTTTTCGAGCGACTTGAACTTGAAGACGTAGATGCCCATCGAGGCGAGGAACGGGCGGCGCGCGGCCTCCTCGGCGCTGAGGCCGAAGGCGGTCGTGTCCACGCGCATCTCTTCGAGGGCGTCGCCTTTCGGCTTTTCACGGAACTCAAGGATGCGCCCGCTATCGTCCGCCTTCAGCAGCCCGAACTCCTCCGCCTGCTCGCGCACGAACGGGATGACCGAGACGGTCACGTCGGCGTCGGTTTCAAAGTGGCGCGCGATGAAGCGGCGATAGTCCATGCGGTAGAGGTGGTCGCCCGAAAGTATCAGCAGCGTATCAATGCCCCAGTCCGCGATGTGCGGCATCACCTGACGCACGGCGTCCGCCGTCCCCTGAAACCACTGCGGGTTCTGCGGCGTCTGCTCCGCGGCGAGTATCTCGACGAAGCCGTTCGAGAACTGCGAGAAGCGGTAGGTCGTCGCGATGTGCTTGTTCAAGGAAGCGGAGTTGTACTGCGTCAGCACGAATATACGCAGGATGTCCGAGTTGATGCAGTTCGAGATGGGTATGTCTACGAGGCGGTACTTGCCGCCCAGAGGCACGGCGGGCTTCGAGCGCGTGAGCGTCAGCGGCGACAGGCGCGTGCCCGCGCCCCCGCCAAGGATAACCGCAAGAATGTTCGGCCTCTTCGGGGCAGCCATCGCTGTTCACCTTCCGTGTCTGTGCTGAAAGAGAATGCTTTGAGGATAGACGTAAAGCGTGCGCGTTTCAAGAAGCGTTTATGACATTTTAGTCGCGATTCGCGGCGGCCTGAACGAAGGCACACGCGCGCTTGAGGAGTCGCTTAAATTTAAGTTGCGCGACCGGGCGCTCGGGCGCGCTCAGTACGCGGCGGTCGAGGCGTTCGTCTTCTGCCCGGAGGCCTCCTGCGCGATCTTGACGCCGACCGAAGCGCCGAGCCGCGTCGCCCCGGCCTCGACCATCGCGCGCGCGTCCGTGATGCCACGGACGCCGCCCGCGGCCTTGACGCCCATATCCTGCCCCACCGTCCGGCGCATCAGCGCAACGTCCGCGACGGTCGCGCCCGACTTAGCGAAGCCCGTCGAGGTCTTCACGAAGTCCGCGCCCGCGCGCTTCGCCGCGAGACACGCGCGCACCTTCTCGTCGTCGGTCAAAAGCGCCGTCTCGATGATCGTCTTGACCAGAACGCCATGCTCGTGCGCGGCCTCGACCACCGCGCGTATGTCGTACTCGACGGCGCAGTCGTCGCCGCTCTTCAGCGCGCCGATGTTGATGACCATATCAATCTCGCGCGCCCCGTCGTATATCGCGCGCCGCGTCTCGTAAGCCTTCACGTCGGCGAGCGTCGCGCCCAGAGGAAAGCCCACCACGGTGCAGACCGGCACGCCCGACCCGCGCAGCACGCACGCGGAGGTCTTCACCCACGTAGGGTTCACGCACACGCTCGCGAAGCGGTACTGCGCCGCCTCCTCGCACAGGCGCGTAATGTCGGCCTCGCTCGCCTCGGGCTTCAGGAGCGTATGGTCAACCAGACTCGCCCAGTCGCGCGCCGTCGCCGTCTCGCCCAACACAAGCCCTATGCGCGACGCGCCCGCGTCCACAACGCGCTGCATCCTCTCAGGACAGCGGTTGAAGCACACCGAATCGCACCCGCACGCGCCGTCACCGCTCTGCTCGTCGCCGTTCAGACGCGCGACGATCACGTCCGTTATCTGCTCGACTAGGCGCTCTAAATCTCCGTTTTGTGAGTAGGCCATTGCGGGCAACTCCTGAAGCTATTTTCTCTTTCGGTCTTCTATCTCTTCGACCGGAATCTTCTCCGCAGGGATGATGACTACCTTGCCATCTTTCCATGACGCTATCGAATTGCCGGCGCACTTATGGCTCAGTAACGCATGCCGCATTGCCTTCTGCACCGCCTTGTCAACGGCCTCTTCTTCGGCGATCAGAAGTTTCTTAAGATTCTTCGGTTCAACTCTCATTTAACATTCCCCTTAAATTGCTGCCACAGACCGGTGTCGAAGACTTTCGTGTTTGTCTTCCCCTCGCCTCTGGCTATCCGCGGCGTTCTGCCCGAAACGGAATTATCATATACAACCCACGAATCAGCCAACACGCTGTAAAGATTAAAGAAATTGCTCACACCTTTTGAGTAACGTCTGCGGATAATATATTCCGGCACGTTGTGACCGCCGGCCACGACCCGCTCCCTCACGCGTTGCGTCGCAAGGTCAGGACTACGCAGCCACAGAAACAGGAGATGAACGTTGTATCCTCGCCGCCTGAGCCGGTCGAGCCACGGGGCATATGAGCGGGTCGAGAGGGTGGTTTCAAAGGCGAAATTGCTGCGGCGGTCAGCCAGTTCATGCAGGCGACGAAGCATGATGCGCCCGGCTTTGACAGATGCGCTTTCTGGGCTGAAAGCTGAGAGGCCGGTAGCGATTGAATCGGCATTAACATATTCAAGCAATCCGAATGTGTCGCGTAGAAGGAACGGTGCGAGCGTCGTCTTCCCTGCGCCGTTTGGCCCGGCGATGACGATGACCTGCGGGCTGACATCGCTCATCCTCAACTCCGATACTGTCGCTCGACGGCCTCGATCTTCGCCACGCGCTTCTTATGACGTTCCTCACTAATTTCGGTCGAGAGCCAGACCTGCACTATCTCGCGCATTTGTTTGGAGTCAATCGTGCCGCTGCCAAGCGTGAGGACGTTCGCGTCGTTGTGCTCGCGCGAGTTGCGCGCGACTTTGGCGTCGTAGCAGGCGGCGGCGCGCACGCCGGGCACTTTGTTGGCGGTCATCGCGGAGCCTACGCCCGCGCCGTCAATGACGATGCCGAGGTCTGCCTCGCCCTCGGAGACCGAGCGCGCGACGGCATGCGCGAAGTCGGGGTAGTCAACGGCGTCGGTCGAGCTTGTGCCGAAGTCGCGGACGCGGTGGCCGAGTTCGGCGAGGAAAGTTTTCAGCTCCTCCTTCAAAGGGTAGCCGCCGTGATCCGCGCCGACGGCGATGATTTTTTCGGCGCGCGTGCCGCGACGCGGAGTGCGGCGCACAAGCTCGATGCGACGCTCGCGCACGATGTCGGCGGCGAGCGGCGTCAGGCGCGCGCCTTCCGCGACGCGCAGGCGCGCGCCTTCCGCGAGGCCGCGCACGTCCGTTTCCGTGATGACGGTCTTTGACGACTCGTCGCGCGCGTACTCCTGCTCCGTTGATGCGGACGGCTCGGCGGCGACGTTGATGACGCGCGCGCGCGTCTCGCCTGAGGGCGCGTCGGGCGTCCCCGCCGCAGGCGTCGAACTGCTCGCGCCCGTCTCCGGCCCTTCAGCCGGGGCGGCGTTCTCAAGCACCTCGCGCACGAGCGCGCGCACACGGTCGCGTGTTGATTGTTCTTCGGGCATAGGTTAGAGGCTAGAGGTTAGAGGCTAGAGGCTAGTAGAGGGCACGTCTTTCAACTAGCCTCTAGCCTCAAACCTCTAGCCTCTGGTTTCAA
>DASQLL010000411.1:0-3040 GCA_035630035.1 Pyrinomonadaceae bacterium
TTCTCGTGGAGGCTCGCCAGAGTCTCTGCGAGCAGCCGCGTCCCGACGACCCGGCTCTCGCGTATGCGTTTCTTCTTCTCGTCCGACCAGCGTCCGTCCGCGATTGACTCGCCCGCGAGATGCACGGCAGCGTCGTGCCCCTCAAGCTCCTTCGCGTCTATGCTTCCCTTCTCAGGCTCCCAGTGGACGGCCCTCGTCCCCGGCGCGCTGAACGCCTGCGCGCCCCCGCGCACGAGCCGCGTCACGTTGTGCCCTTCCGACAGAAGCGAGCGAATCAATGCGCGCCCGACTAAACCCGTCGCGCCTGTAACGATAACTTTCATGTAGAAGTCTCCTAACATAATGTGCGAGCCAATTTTTTTCTGGTTTAGAGCCTGCGAAGCAGGCGGCCAGAATAAAGCCAACGTGAAGCGCAGCGTAACGCTGGGTCAGCGTCACATTTCATCATCCAAGCCCGCGTGAGCGGGCGTCAGCCCGTCCGACGAACGTTCAAAACGGAACGACAAATCTCAAAAATCTGTCGCCCACTGCGTGGGCTTGCTCGTTTTATAACCTTCGTACCCAGCGTTGCGGCCTTCGGCCTTCACGCTGGGCTTTACTCTGTAGCTTGCTCCGCAAGCTAAAAAAAGTCACACATTAGCAAACAAAACTTTTCATACAAGCGACGATGCTCTAACGACTATCTCTTTCTCTCAACGCTTCGCGCGCGACCTCTCGGTCGTCGAAGTGGCGCTTCTCCGTGCCGATGATCTGATAGTCCTCGTGCCCCTTGCCCGCGATGACGACGATGTCGCCCGCGCGCGCCTGCTCGATTGCGCGGTGAATGGCCTCGCGGCGGTCAACCAGCTTCAGGTAAGGCTTTCTTGCGGCACGCAGGCCGACTTCGACATCGCGCAGGATTGCCTCCGGGTCTTCCGTGCGCGGGTTGTCGGAGGTCGCAATCGCCACGTCGCTCAAGCTCGCCGCGGCCTTGCCCATCGGCGCGCGCTTCGTTCGGTCGCGGTCGCCGCCGCACCCGAAGACGGTTATGACGCGCCCCTTCGCAACGTCGCGCGCCGTCCGCAGGACGTTTCGGAGTGCGTCGTCCGTGTGCGCGTAATCAACGACCACGGCGAAATCGCCCGCGTGCGCCACGCGCTCGAAGCGGCCCGGCGCACCCGCGCACGTCTTCAAGGCTTCGGCAACATCGTCAAGCTCAATGCCGAGCGCATGAGCGCACGCCGCCGCAGTGAGAATGTTGTAGACGTGCGGGCGTCCCACGAGCGGCGAGACAATCTCACGCTCGCCCGCGGGCGTCGCAAGGAGCAGCCGCGTCCCGCCCATCGAGAACGCAACGTCGCGCGCCTTGATGTCCGCATCCGCGTCAATCGCATAACTCAAAACGCGCTGCCCTTCGCGGCTCAACTCTCCGGCGAGCCGCGCGCCGTATTCGTCGTCAACGTTTACAACTGAGAACGCAGGCCGCTCGCCGAGGCTCCCGTCGAAGAGGCGGAGCTTGGCGGCGAAGTATTCTTCCATCGTGCCGTGATAGTCGAGGTGGTCGCGCGTCAGGTTCGTGAAAGCCGCCGTCTCGTAACGTAGCGCGTCGCAGCGCCGAAGATCGAGCGCCTGCGAAGACGACTCCATCACGGCCACCTTGCAGCCGCTCTCGACCGCGCGTCGCAGAAGCCTTTGCACGTCGCTCGCCTCCGGCGTCGTGTGCAAAGCCTCCATGCTAACGCCCGCGACGCGGTACTCCACGGTGCTTATGAGCGCCGAACGCTCGCCCGCCGCCTCGATGATCGCCGCGACGAGAAAGGCCGTCGTCGTCTTCCCGTTCGTCCCCGTTATGCCTACGAGCTTCAGCTCGCGCGAAGGATGCCCTTGGACTTCAGCCGCCGCGAGCGCGAGCGCGCCGCGCGCGTCCTCGACCCGAATCCACGCGCCTTTGAAATCCGCCGGTAGCTCCAACTCCGAGACGACGCCGACCGCGCCCCTTTGCATGACCTCCGCGACGAAGCGGTGCGCGTCCGTCTTTTCGCCGCGTATGGCGACGAAGAGCCAGCCCGCACGCACCTGCCGCGAATCGTGCGTCACGTCCGAGACCCGCGCGTCCTCGTCGCCTGTCAGCACTCCGCCGACCGCTCGTGCGACTTCGCCGAGCGTGGCCGCGTCTTTTTTGGTCAAGAGAGTCTGTTCCCCGCTCAAGTCGTTTGAATTGTCTCTCGAAAAACTTCTGTTGTGATTATAATCCGCGCTGCAATCGCAGCAACTTCTCAGGAGACGCTAACGATGCCCGACCGCCTCGAACGACCACACGCCCGCACGCCTTCGCGCTCGAAACTCCGACGCATCGTCTTCGTCAGCATCTTTGTCATCATCGTATACGCGCTCGTCTCACCTACGGCTTCCGTCGTTAAAAATGCGGGCGCGGCTCAGGAGCGATTCGATCTCGTCATACGCGGCGGGCGCGTCGTTGACGGCACGGGCCGCGCGTCTTTCGTCGCGGACGTAGGTGTGCGCGGCGACCGCGTCGTTCGCGTCGGTCGCATCGCTAGGAACGCGAGCGCGGGCCGCACGATTGACGCGCGCGGCCTCGTCGTCGCGCCCGGCTTCATAGACATGCTCGGCCAGTCGGAGCAGAACCTTCTCATTGACCGGCGCGGGATGAGCAAGGTGATGATGGGCGTGACGACCGAGGTGACGGGCGAGGGCGGCTCGATTGCGCCGATAAACGAGCGACTGATTAAGGAGGACGAGGACTACTACCGCCGCTACAATTTGACTGTTGACTGGCGCACGCTCGACGATTATTTCCGGCGGCTCGAACGCGAGGGCGTGGGGCTAAACGTCGCAACCTTCGTAGGCGCGACGCAGGTGCGCGCATACGTCGTAGGCTTCGACAATCGCGCGCCTACGAGCGCCGAGCTTGAGCAGATGAAGAAGCTCGTGGCGGAGGCGATGGAGGACGGCGCGCTCGGACTCTCGACCTCGCTACAGTACGTGCCCGCGCGCTTCGCAAAGACCGACGAGATAGTCGAGCTTGCCAAAGTCGCGCGCG
>DASQLL010000412.1:0-4236 GCA_035630035.1 Pyrinomonadaceae bacterium
GCTATTACATGTTCCGTCAGGTCTACTTCCATCGAACGCTCCGCTCGGCTGAAGCCGTTTTGCGCTCGACGTTGCGCCGCGCGCTTGAGCTTATCGCCGCGGGCGAGCGCGTCTGGTGCGCGCCCGACACGGCGTTCGAGAAGGTCTTGAAGCGCATGCCGCTCACGCTCGCAGACCACCTTGAGCTTGACGACGCCGAGATAACATTCCACGTCAAACAATGGCAGCGCGCCGGCGACCCCGTCTTGAGCGACCTCAGCCGACGCTTCATCGGTCGCCGCCTCTTCAAAGCCATTGACATGGACATGCCCGAATCAGAGCGCGCGGACTTCGTCGCGGCGGCGCGCACGGCTGTCGAGCGTCGCGGCTTCGACCCGGCCTACTACTTCATAGAGGATCACGCGGGCGACGTGCCCTACTACTCTTACTACACGGTCGAGGGCGTCGAGCCGAAGTCGTTCATCTACGTCGAGGACGGCTACTCGCGCCCGCGCGTGCGCGAGATAAGCGAGGTCAGCGACGCCGTGCGCGGGCTTCGCGGCTACCGCCTCGACCGCGTCTGCTTTCCGCCTGAGGCCAAAGACGAGGTCTACGCACTCTACCACCGCCACCCGAACGCGGGCGTCGCGGTCAACTGATATGGAGGAGGACGTTGGACGGCTTGAGACATTTAACGATGGAGCAGCTCGAAGCGGGGCTGGACGGCATACGCCAGTCGCCGAAAGACGAAGGCGTGCTGGAGTTGATAGTGCGGAGGCCGCAGACGGACGAGCGCGAGGTCTTGGAAGAAGGAGAGCTTCATCCGTCGGAAGGTCTCGTGGGCGACAGTTGGAAAACGCGCGGCAGCTCGCGCACGCCGGACGGGTCGGCGCACCCTGACATGCAGCTCAACATCATGAACGCGCGCGTCATCGCGCTCGTGGCGCATGACAGAGACCGTTGGCAACTCGCGGGCGATCAGCTTTTCCTCGACATGGATTTAAGCGAAGAGAATCTGCCCGCTGGGACGCGCCTTGCGCTCGGCGATGCGATAATTGAGGTCTCACCACAACCGCACACGGGCTGCAAAAAATTCGTGGCGCGATTCGGCTTGGACGCGATGAAGTTCGTCAACTCTCCCGTGGGGCGGCGTCTACACCTGCGCGGCATCAATGCGAAAGTAATTCAACGCGGCGTGATTCGTGTCGGTCAGTTGGTAAGGAAAATCTGAGGGTTTGCTCTGCCGTCACGCGCGCCAAGACTTAGCACTAGAACGCTCGATAAAATTGTAGGGGCAGGGCTTGTCCCTGCCCGTCGTTCGGTAACACGCGAGTTGAAGTTCAATGAAACAACGCGGGCAGGGACAAGCCCTGCCCCTACAGATTTATCCATCGTCATCTGCTTTATTAGACGCTCTCAGTAATCCGAGAGCAAAACGCCATGCCCGATATGCTCGTCAACCTCCTGCGACTGCCGACGCGCGACTCGGGCCTAGATGAGTTGCGCCGCGCAGGTCTAATCGTAAGACGCGCGCAGCCGTGGGAGCTGACGGCGGTGCGCGAGTTCGTCAACAGTAATTTTAGTCTCGCTTGGGCGGACGAGATTTCGGTAGGCTTCGCGCGCCAGCCCGTCACGGTCTTCGTCGCGCTGCGCGAAGGGCGGCTCGTCGGCTTCGCCGCATACGAATGCACGCGCAGGGATTTCTTCGGGCCGACGGGCGTGGTGGAAGACGAGCGCGGGCGCGGCACGGGGCGCGCTCTGCTGCTCGCTTCGCTGTGGGGTTTGCGCGAGATGGGCTACGCTTACGCCGTCATCGGCGGCGTCGGCCCCGCCGAATTTTACGAGCGCGCGGTCGGCGCCCAGCTCATCCCCGACAGCTCGCCCGGCATCTACGCCGACCCGCTGCGACTCGACCCGAAGCCGGAGCAATAATTTTCGATTGCCGCCAATGTCGTTACGTCTGACTTTAATAATCCTTCTATCCCTCTCGCCGTCGGCGGCGGGCACGGCGGCTTACGCGCAATCGGAAATCAAGGCCGAACAATCCGCAATCCGCAATCCGCAATCCGCAATCGTCCGCGTTGCCGTGTTAGACCTCGGCGCGACTGGGACGGGCGTGCGCGTGACTGAGCGCATGACGAAACTTCTGAGCGGAGCGAGCGCGGACGGTGGGGCGAAGATTGCGCTGCTCGACCGCGGCCTCGGACGCGCCGCGGCGCGCGGCACGGGCTACGCGGGGTCGCTCAACATGACGCTCGCGGAGGCGCGCTCTCTCGGCGCGTCTATCGGCTGCGACTTCTACCTGACAGGCGACGCGCAGACCGTCCGTCGCTCTTCGTCCACGCGCCCCGTCTACTTCGAGTCTTACGCCTCCGTCTTCGTCGTCAGCACGCGCACCGGGAGGCTCGTCTTTTGGGATAGGCCGAGCGCAGAGGCGGATAACGCGGAGCAGGCGGAAGTCGCGCTCGCCGCGGAGATGGACGCGCGCGTCGCGCGTTACGCTTCGGACATTCTCGCCGCCGCCGCGCGCGAGGAGCGCGAGCGTTTCGACGCGGCGGCGTTTGATGAAAGCAGCGCTGTCATTGATCTCTCTTCGGACGAGGGCGCGGGCGCGCACAAGGACTTGCGCGAGCCTGCGCCGTACAGTCGTCTGCGCCCCGCCTACCCGGACGCGGCTTCGCGCGCCGAGGCGGAGGCTACCGTTGACGCGGCGGTCGAGATAGGCGCGGACGGCGAGGTCGGGCGAATAGAGATTGTCCGTTGGGCGGGCTTCGGTTTAGACGACGAGGTGGTCTCGCTCATACGCCGCATGCACTTCCGGCCCGCGATGCGCGACGGCGAGCCTGTTGCGGTGCGCGTGCTTCTGCGCTACAACTTCCGACGCCCCGCGCAGGCCAAGAATTGATGGGCGGCAACTCCACAAAGATGACGACTAAACAGCCAGTCGTTCCCGTCTCGCCGCGCTTCGAGCGCGAGCCGACGGTCTGCGAGTCGTGCGGCGCTGAGTTCGGCTGCGGCGCTGGTGGCGAGGGCTGCTGGTGCAGCAAGCTCAAGCTGAGCGACGAGACGCTCGCGGAGCTTCGCGCACGCTTCGGCGGCTGCCTCTGCCGCGCGTGCCTCGAACGCTTCGCCGCGAGCGTTGACGCTCAGAGCCGCGAGCGTTAGCGGTGGTGCGGCGATGCAGAAACCCGACTGTAAGGGAGGGTGTCGGTAGCAGCATCGCATGACACCCTCCCTTACGGTCGGGTTTCCGCCATGATGAATCGTCACACGCGAAAACTTCTTCGGGCGGCCTTCGCGCTCTGCGCGCTCGCATGCGTTCTCGCCTTCGCGCGGGCTTCGGGGGCGGACGGCGGCGCGCGTGCGGAGTTGGCGGCGACGCGCGAGGGGCGTCTGCGCGTCTTCGACGAGGTTTGGGAGCAGGTGCTAGTGCGTTACTTCGACCCCGCGCTTCAAGGCGTTGACTGGCAGGAGGCGCGCAGGCTTTGGCGACCACGCGCCGCGGAGGCGGTAAGCGAAGGCGAGCTTTACGCCGCGATGCGACGCATGCTCGGACTCTTGCGCGACCCGCACACGCGCGTCTTCGCGCCGGGCGAGAGCGTGGATTGGCGCGTGCTTCGATACGTCTCGGTCGGAGTTTCGTTGCGCGAGCTTGGCGGCGAGATCGTCGTCACGGATGTCGAGCGCGAATCGGACGCCGCGCGCGCGGGGCTTCGGGCGGGCGACGCGATATTGAGCGTTGGCGGCGTGCCTTCGGCCTCGCTCGTAGCGCGACGCCTCGCCGACGCGGACGCGGGCGACTCGAAGGCCGCGCGACTCGTCGCCGTGACGCGACTCTTCGACGGCCCGCGCGACACGACCGTCGCGCTTCTCTTCCGCCGCGCCGGAGAAAATCGAGAGCGGAGCGCAACCCTGCGCCGCTTGCCGCACACGCGCCTGCCCTCGTTCGACGTGCGGCGCGCGTCGGACGGTGTGCGGCTTGTGCGCTTCAACATCTTCACGCCGGAGGTGGCCGCGCAGTTCACGCGCGCGCTCAGCGATGAGTTGAAAGACGCGCGCGCTCTTGTCATAGACCTACGCGACAACGGCGGAGGCGAGGCGGAGGCGATGGCCGACCTCGCCTCGACGCTCCTGCCCGCGGGCCTGAGTTTGGGGCGCTTCACGAACCGCGAAGGGCGCGTGCAGCTCGAACCGTTCACGCGCAACGCGCTGCTCTCGTCCGCCGACTCGTTCGCGCGTTTCCGTGGCCGCGTCCTT
>DASQLL010000413.1:0-3904 GCA_035630035.1 Pyrinomonadaceae bacterium
CAAGCTCGGCGTCAACATCGACGACCTGCTCATATCGCAGCCCGATTCGGGCGAGCAGGCTCTCGAAATCACAGAGGCGCTCGTCCGCTCGAACGGCGTCGGCGTGATCGTCATTGACTCGGTGGCGGCGCTCGTGCCGCGCGCAGAGCTTGACGGCGAGATGGGCGATAGTCTTCCGGGCCTTCATGCGCGTCTGATGTCGCAGGCCTTGAGGAAGCTGACGGCCATCGTCGGCCAGTCGAACACGTGTCTGATCTTCATCAACCAGATTCGCGAGAAGATCGGCGTCATGTTCGGCTCGCCTGAGACGACGACCGGCGGGCGCGCTCTCAAGTTCTACTCCACCGTGCGCCTCGACATACGACGCATCGGCGCGATTAAGGACGGCGACCGCGTCGTCGGCAACCGCACGAGGGTCAAGGTCGTGAAGAACAAGGTCGCGCCGCCGTTCCGCGAGTGCGAGTTCGACATCATGTACGGCGAGGGCATTTCGCGCGAGGGCGACGTGCTAGACCTTGCGGTTGCGAACCGCGTCGTCGAGAAGGCGGGCGCGTGGTTCTCCTACGGCGGCGAGCGTCTGGGACAGGGCCGCGAGAACTCGAAGCAGACGCTCAGAGACAACGCGGAACTTCTCAGCCGCGTCCAGAACGACGTTCGCAAGGCGCTCGGCCTGCACGTCGCCGGCGGCGCGGAAGAAGAGACCGCTGCCGCGGCGGCAAAGGCCGACGGCAAGAAGTAACATCGCCGCGAGCATCAACGCGCGGCTCCTAAGCAGAAACCCGACCGTCAGGGAGGGTGTCTATGCCATCAGCATTCGACACCCTCCCTGACGGTCGGGTTTCTGCTTTACAGTCGCGCCGCGAAGCGGACATAATCTCGCGGCAAGAGACTGCACGAAATCTCTCGCCTTTTCCGATGACGCAAACAGTTCTCATCAAAGGCGGCATCGTCGTCACGATGGACGCCGGCGAACGCGTTGTGGACGGCGACGTTCTCGTCCGCGACGGTCGCATCGAAGGCGTAGGCGTGGAACTCGGTTCCGCCGACGAGACGATTGACGCGCGCGGCTGCGCCGTCCTTCCCGGCTTCGTGCAAACTCACATACATCTCTGCCAGACTTTATTTCGCGGATCGGCTGACGACCTTGAGCTGATTGACTGGCTCAAGCAGCGCGTGTGGCCGATGGAGGCCGCGCACGACGCGCGCTCGATACGCGCCTCGGCTCGGCTCGGCGTCGCGGAGATGATGCGCGGCGGCACGACCTGCGCGCTGACGATGGAGACGGTCAGGCACACGGAAGAAGTCTTCCGTGTCGTCGAAGAGACGGGCTTTCGCGCGACGGTCGGCAAGTGCATGATGGACATGGGCGAGGGCGTGCCCTTTGAACTCAGCGAGAAAGCGGAGGACTCAATCGAGCAGTCGCTCGCACTTTTAGAAAAGTGGCACGGTCGCGGCGAAGGCCGCATTCACTACTGCTTCGCGCCGCGCTTCGCAGTTAGCTGTACGCGAGAGCTTTTAGTGCGCGTCGCGCGACTCGCACGCGAGCGAGGCGTGATGATTCACACGCACGCCTCGGAGAACCGCTCGGAGATCGAGTTGGTCATGCGCGAGACGGGGATGCGAAACATCGAATACCTCGATTCGGTCGGAGTATGTGGCCCGCACGTACTGCTCGCGCACTGCGTACACTTGAGCGAAGGCGAGATGCTTCTGCTCGCGGACGCCGGCACGCACGTCGCACACTGCCCCTCGTCGAATCTCAAGCTCGGCTCCGGCATTGCGCCCGTCGCGGAATTGCTCGAACGCGGAATCTCCGTCTCGCTCGGCGCGGACGGAGCGCCCTGCAACAACCGCCTAGACATGTTCACGGAGATGCGAACCGCCGCGCTTCTACAAAAAGTCAGCCGCGGCGCGCAAGTCCTGCCCGCGCGACGTGCGCTTAGGATGGCGACGCTCGACGGCGCTCGCGCTTTGGGACTTGAAAGCGAGATAGGCAGCCTCGAAACAGGGAAGCGCGCCGACATTACGATCCTCGACCTTGAAAGGCTTCATCTTTCGCCTCGACCTGATGTCGTATCTACGATTGTATACGCAGCGGAGGCGCAGGACGTGCGGACGGTTCTGATTGACGGGCGAGTCGTTCTACGCGATGGCGAATTGACAACGCTTAACTTGCGAGAGGTGATCGAAGAAGCCCGCGAACAGCACGGACTCCTCACGGCGCGCGCGGGAATCAATTGAGGATTTGAAGGATTACAAATTCAAGCCGTCTTCTGAAGACAAGAAAATGCCAGCTCAAAGGTAGCGTTTGTGGGGGGCACAATCGGCGTTCGAGCTGGCATTGGCGGGCGCTGTCAATGTTCGCGCTTCGGATGGCTGTCCCTCGCGGGACGCGCGGGCTGTTTGGCAACCAGCACCAACCTCAACGCCACGGATTATACACTTCTTCACAAAACTGTCAACGCTTTTTTGTGACGCATTTGACAAAAAGTGACCATCTCATGTCCCGTTTGACAGCGATTCTTCGACCCCCTATACTTTGCCACTTGTTTGCTAAGATTTAGTCCGGCCAGGTAGCTCAGTTGGTAGAGCACGTGACTGAAAATCACGGTGTCGGCGGTTCGATTCCGTCCCTGGCCATCAACAGAGTCAACGGCTTGCGGGCGATATTCGTGTCGCCCGTTTTTCGTTGGTGTAACTCTAGTGTAACTGCCGTTCAAAATCTCACCCCCGACGACGGACAAGGCCGACAGTTGACTTTCACGCCTGACGGGCCTCTGTTATGCTTCCTCATCTTATGAAACAAATCGGCAATCGGGCTGAAGTCATCCCGCGGCGACTCCTTCTCGTCATCGCGCTCTGTTTGGTCTTGGGCGCGTTTACCCGTGCGGCCACACTCGGCGTCGTTAACCCGAAGCCGACGCTCATCCTCGTCTCAATAGACGGCTTCCACGCCGATTATCTCGCCAGATATAAGCCGCCGAATCTCATCGCGCTGTCGCGCGGAGGCGTGCGTGCGCGGTGGATGACTCCGTCCTATCCTTCGCTGACTTTCCCGAATCATTACACCGTCGCCACCGGCCTCCACCCGCAGAATCACGGCATCGTCGGCAACGACATTTACGACCCCGCGTCCGGCGATTCATTCTCCTTGAGCGACCGAGACGCGGTGCGGGACACGCGCTGGTGGGGCGGCGAACCCATCTGGGTCACAGCGGAGAAGCAGGGGCAGCGCGCCGGGGCTTACTTCTTCCCCGGCACGGAGGCCGAGATCGGCGGCGTCCGACCGACTTACTGGAAGACCTACGACGAAAAGGTTCCGAACTTCGAGCGCGTGGACACGGCCCTCTCGTGGCTCGATCTGCCCGCGGAGCGGCGGCCCGCCTTTCTCACGCTCTACTTCAGCGACGTGGATCACGCGGGACACGAAGCCTCGCCCCATTCGACGGAGGTCGCACAGGCTATCGCCACGGTTGACGCCGCAATCGGCAGGTTGATTGACGGACTGAAGTCGAGAGGCGTCTACGAGCAGGTCAATATAATTATCGTCTCCGACCACGGCATGGCGAGCGTCAACCCGGCGCACATTACGCTGCTGGACAACTATTTCGACGTGAAAAAAGCCGTGCGGATTGTATGGGGGGCACAGGTCACGCACATCTTCCCGAAGCCGGGCGAGGAGGAGGCGATCCACCGGTCGCTGAAAGGCAGGCGGCTCGGCCACGCGCGCTGTTACCGCAAGCGTGACATCCCGGCACGCTTTCACTATCGAGATAACCCGCGGATCGGGCCTATCCTCTGCATGGCCGACGAAGGCTGGCGAATGATGTCGCGCCGGCGCTACGAGGACGACCGGCAGAAGGGCAAGATTCCCGACCACACCATCGGCGCGCATGGCTACGAC
>DASQLL010000414.1:0-6648 GCA_035630035.1 Pyrinomonadaceae bacterium
CTTCGGACTTGAAGAGTCGCATCTCGTTCAGAATCGCGCCGGGGTCAACAATCGCCTGCGGCGGACGCACGCCGCGGCGGCCCATCACGCGCATGTGCGCTATCTGCCGAACGATCTGCTGGTCGAGGTCGGGGTTGCCGCCTCCGAGCCGGTAGTAGAGATTGCGCGCGCCGTCGAGCATCTCCGCGAGCTTCGCCTGAAACTCTTCGACGGGGAAGGCCGCGCTCGCGCCGAAGGTCGCCTTCGCGCCTTCGACTCCGGCGCGGCGGCCCGTCCACACCTCTTTTTCGGGGTCGCGCGGTCGGACGAAGAGCGTGAACTTCTCCTCGCGCGACGGGGCGACGACGGCGATGGCGTCAGGCTCACCGAAGCCCGTCACGTAGTAAAAATCCGAGTCCTGTCGGAAGCGGTAATCGCTGTCGTTCGAGCGCGTCACCTCGCGCGCGGCGGGCAGAATGGCGACGGAGTTCGGCTCCATGCGCCGCATGAACTCCGCAAGCTGCGGTCTTGGCATCTTCTCTCTCCGTGTTTCGATATTGTCGTCTCTCGTCTTGATTCTAACCGAGAGATGCGGCGACGCGGAAACGCATAGCCCCGAAGGGGCAGCGGAAATTAGCCGGGGGTGAGCGCGGGCGGCGCGAGCCGAAGGCGAGCGGCGGCGAAGCGTAAACCCCCGGAACAAAGAACTCAAGTCATCCCGCCCCGGTAGGGGCGGCGGAACGCGCGGCATGAAACGCATCACGAATAATTTCGCGCCTCGTGTTCCGCCGCCCCTCCGGGGCGGATTGGTTTATTTGATATATGTTCCGGGGGCTGCGTTTCGATGCTCGCTTACGGCTCGCATCTCGGACTCACCCCCGGCTAATTTCCTAAGCCCCTGCCGGGGCTTTCAACCTTCTCCCTTTAGCGCGATAATCCGCGCGAGGCGAAACCGATGGCTACACAAATCACACAGACGCACACAGACGTTCTCCCAACTGATTCGACGCGCGAGGTCGTCTCCTTCGACCCGGCCACGGGCGAAGAGGTCGGGCGCGTGCCGCTCCGCTCGGCGGAGGAAGTGGCGGGCGCGGTCGAGCGTGCGCGCGCGGCGCAGAAGGGTTGGGCCGCGCGCACTTTCCGCGAGCGCGGGGAGATCGTGATGCGCGCGCGCGCGATAATTCTCGAAGAGCTTGACGAGATCGCCGCGCTCATCTCGCGCGAGTCGGGCAAGCCCGCGCCGGAAGCTCTCTCGATGGAGATCGTGCCGACGCTCGACCTGATGCAGTTCTTCGCGCGCAAGTCGGAGCGCCTTCTCAAGGCCGAGAAGATTGACATCGGCCTCTATCGCTTCATGGGTCGCAGCTCGACGATTGAATATCGCCCGCTCGGCGTCGTCGGCATCATCTCGCCTTGGAACTTCCCTTGGGCGATACCGCTCGGCGAGGTCGTGATGGCTCTGATGGCCGGAAACTCCGTCGTCCTCAAGCCGAGCGAGCTGACGCCCTTCGTCGCGCTAAAAATCGGCGACGTGCTACGGCGCGCGCATCTTCCCGAAGGCGCGCTCGAAGTCGTGACGGGCGACGGCTCGACGGGCGCGGCGCTGGTCGAAGCGGACGTGGACAAGATCATGTTCACGGGGAGCGTCGCAACGGGCAGGCGCGTGGCCGAAACGGCGGCGCGCAGACTGATTCCGGTCGTGCTTGAGCTTGGAGGCAAAGACCCGATGATCGTCTTCGAGGACGCAGACCTCGAAGCCGCTTCGAGCGCGGCGGTCTGGGGCGCGTTCGCGAACTCTGGTCAGGCGTGCGCCTCGGTCGAGCGTTGCTACGTGCATGAACGGGTCGCCGACGATTTCACTTCGCGCGTCGTCGAGAAGGTGAAATCGCTCAGCCAGTCCGGCGGGAGCGGCGAAGGCGTAGACCTCGGCGCGATGTCGAGCGAGCGTCAACTGCTCACGGTCGAGGATCACGTGCGCGATGCAATCGGGCGCGGCGCGCGCGCGCTCACGGGCGGTGGCCGGACGAAAGGCGTCCCCGAAGGCGGCGCGTTCCACGAGCCGACAATTCTCGCGAACGTCAATCACGAGATGGCGGTCATGCGCGAAGAGACGTTCGGGCCTGTGCTGCCGCTTATGATTTTTAATTCGGAGGACGAGGCCGTCCGGCTCGCCAACGACAGCCAATTCGGACTGACGGCGAGCGTGTGGACGCGCAACCTCGCGCGCGGTCGCCGCGTCGCCACGCGCATCGAGGCGGGCACGGTGATGGTCAACGAAGTCCTCTACACGCACGGCATCGCGCAGACGCCGTGGGGCGGCGTCAAACAGAGCGGACTGGGGCGCACGCACGGCAGGCTCGGCCTTCTTGAGATGGTCGCGCCCGTTCACGTTCACGTGAACCGCCTGACGCGCGTCCACGACGTATGGTGGTTCAACTACACTCCCGGCGCTGCATCACTCTTCCGCTCGCTCGCGCGACGCTTCGCCACGGGGTCGCTCCTGCAAACGCTCCTGCTCGCGCCGCAGATGCTCCGACGCCACCGCGAGCGCAAAGGGCGCGCGTCGGGCGTGAAGAAATAACGGTTAAGGCATTTTTCGCATATAAGGATGTTATGCGGGTGCGTTCCGTAAGTTAAGCCGCTATCATTTAGTATATGGACGATCAACTTATAAACCGAATAAAGCGCATATACGCCGCTATCCAACAGGTGGAGGAGACAGATTTTTCCAAGCTCGAGGCAACTACTGGGTCAATCGGTGACCTAAAAACTGTCGGAGTTAACTTTCGCGGAGGGATAAGCGACGAGCAAATAAACAATCTCGCATACACCGCGATACACAATGTTGCCTATCTTCGCGATCACCTTAAAAAGTGGGCAAAGGTGTCTGGCGCTAATGCCGAAACCGTAGAAGAAACTATCCGAAATTCTCAGCCTCTTAAAATCATTATTGACTTGGCGGAAAGCGACAAGCATGGATACCCAAGCAGGAATGGCGGACTGTCCGGTCTCAACCCGAAGATTCTAAAAGTTGAGCGGTTCATGCAGGGTAAATCTGGTTCATGGGTGGGTATAAGTTTCGCACTAGATGGGACGCCGACCGTACAAGGTGAAGGAGCGATTGTTATAAGCGGCACAGTCGTTGATGCAGACGAGAATCACCTTGGTGATTTGCAAGAAATCCTTCGGGATGCGGTGGCTTCATGGGAAGGGCTGCTTGGCGCTATGGGCATTGCTTTCTGATCCTCTATCCGTTCCGAGTTTCGGCGCGCCCAGCATCCATATGCACCTGTCACCCTAGTTATGAAAAACATGCTGAAGGGTAGTCGGGTGATGCTGGGTATTAGATGTCTTCCCTTCGGAATATATTGAGAAGAATAGAATATGTCACTACCTATTTCATTTGATGATGTTCAGTCCTATTACTGTGTAGGGGATTTAATCATTACCCATAGAGTTATTTACTTCTTTCCACATACAGACTCCTTTGAAGAAAACAAAAATCGGGGCGTTAGGCCCACCGACCATCTTGGTTTTATCGGCTTGTTTTTCGATTTACTTGGGGCTGGAAGCAAAGAGCTACATACAACTACAAATCACTCTAGATTGTTGAAAAGTGGGTTATGGAAAGAAGGAGAGTCAAGCCAAATGCTTCAATCTCGGCTGGATGCTCACATAGCAGAACAGAAAAAGGAAAAACAGCGCCCTGAAGATTTTACTTTGTCACTACCGAAATCTATGCGCTTTGCAGTCGAGGATATCCAGAACCTTTCAGTAGATTATTCGGGCACACTTGCCTTTGATGCACATTACGATAACCATTTCTTTGGAGTTGGCCTTAAAAGGAAGAAGCTGTTACGCGAAGCCTTAAGGGAAGGTGGTTTTCTTCACTAGACCCACCGCCCAACCGCATGCACCGACGCCCTGCAACGCGAACTCTCATGGATGTTGGATGTGGGCGCGCCTGATGCCCGGCGTTACGCATGAATAAAACGCGCATACGATATTTCGAGAAGGAAGACGTTCTCCACTTGGTAATCGCCGAGGGGGAGGAGAGCCGGAGCTTAGAACTAAGCCCGAACATCACCGTCGAGCTAAATGACCAGAACGAGTTGATCGGAGTGGAAATCCTGAACGCGAGCGCGTTCCTTCGGGATGCGGTGTTGGAGTCAGTTCAGGCGAAGACCTTTCAGTTACTCGAAGCGCAAGCTACTTAAAAAGGTAAGCGCGAGGTTCAGTCCTCTTGCTCCGCTCACTCGCGTGACGCTTCGCCACGGGTTCGCTCCTGCTCGCGCCGCAGATGCTCCGTCGCCACCGCGAGCGCAAACGACACATCCCTCACCACAGATCGCACCGCTGACTTTCAGCCCTATGCGGCATCCTTAATCCACCGCAAAGACGGCACGCCTTTCATCAATCCGAAATTCACAACGGACGCGCCCGCGTCGCAAAAATTTTGCAGTGAACTTATCGCTGAAATGTAACGAAGCCCCGGCGCGGCTTCGTGCAGAATGCGTGTCCCGACAAGCAGCATGCGTGTTCCCGACGAACAGCGCGTTCTGTTCCCGACGAAAAAGCGGTCGTCCTTACGGGTGGTCTTCCTCCCGACTCAAAATCTTTTCGGAGGTAGCATGAAAAAAGTTTACGCTCTCTGCCTGACCGTCGTCGTGTGCGCGGTCATAAATTTCCCTACGCCCGCTCACACTCAGGGCGCTCTCACAGCAACGGGCCACGTCACCAACGCACTGCCGGACGCGCTGTTCGTTCCGGGCGAGATGTTGATTCAATTCGACAAGGACGCGCCGGAGGTCGAGAGGGCCTCGGCCAGAGCGCTCGTCGGCGCGCTCACGCTTGAGCAGATTGAGACCGAGGCGATGCGCGACGCGGGCCAACCGGGCTTCGAGCTTGTGACGCTGCAATCGGGGCTTGCGGTTTTGGACGCGGCACGCATCATCAAAGACCACCCGTCGGTTGTCTTCGCCGAGCCGAACTGGATTTACACGCACGAGGCTGTGTCGAATGACCCTTACTACACGAACGGCTCGCTCTACAGCATGTACGGCGACGCGACCACTCCGGCCAACCAGTACGGCAGCCAAGCGGGCGAGGCTTGGGCCGCGGGACACACCGGCTCAAGCTCGGTCTATGTCGGCGTGATTGACGAGGGCGTGCAGTTCGACCATCCCGACTTAGCCTCGAACGTCTGGACGAACCAGTTCGACCCCGTTGACGGCGTGGACAACGACGGCAACGGTTTCGTTGACGACACGCACGGCTGGGATTTTGACGGCAACAACAACACGGTCTACGACGGTACGTTCCTCGGACTCTTCGACCAGCACGGCACGCACGTCTCCGGCACCATCGGCGCGCGGGGCGGCAACGGCGTCGGCGTCGCGGGCGTCAACTGGAACGTGACCATCATCTCCGCCAAATTCTTGGGCGTGGGCGGCGGCACGACCGCGAACGCCGTCAAGGCGATTGACTACATCACCAACCTCAAGACGCGCCACGGTCTGAACATCGTCGCGACGAACAACTCCTGGGGCGGCGGCGGCGCATCGCAGGCGCTGCTCGACGCGATGGTGCGCGGCGCGCGCCAGAACATCCTCTTCATCGCCGCCGCCGGCAACGACACCTCGAACAACGACGCGACGATGAGCTTCCCCGCGAACTACAACACGACCGCGGGCGCGGGCTACGACGCGGTTATCTCGGTCGCCTCGATCAACAGCGCGGGCGCGATCTCGTCTTTCTCTAACTACGGCGCGACCACGGTTGACCTCGGCGCGCCCGGCGACGGCATCTATTCCACGATGCCGCGCAACAAGTACGGGTCTCTGAGCGGCACTTCGATGGCGACGCCGCACGTGACGGGCGGCGCGGCGCTCTACGCCTCGACGCATCCGGGCGCGACAGCGCAAGCAATAAGGAGCGCGATACTCGGCTCGGTCGTCCCGACCGCGTCGCTCAATGGCAAGACGGCGACGGGCGGTCGCCTCAACGTCAGTGGCTTCTAAGGTTATTTTCGATTGAATGCAGGGATAGAAACTCACCGCCGCAGGCGCAGAGAACGCAGAGGGGGCGCAGAGACTTGAATCAAACTCACTCAACCCTCTGCGCTTCCTCCGCGTCCTCTGCGCCTCTGCGGTGAATCGGTCTTGCCATACGCTCAACTGAAATTCGCTATAAGAATGAGGGCAGTAAGTTCATGGGGACTTTACTGGTTCCCGGCCTTCTGCGTCGGCCCCTCTCCATAAAAAATTTCTTGCCCTGTCCAAAGAATCTGTTATAGTGCTGCTCCCCAAAGCAGTTTTTCCCGACCCTTCACAGGTCGTTTCTTGCCCCGCGCTTCATTCTTCGCCCCAACGTTCGGAGTGAAATTTCCGAAGGTGTGCGTCCGTCCTCTCTGCCGGACTCCGCCAAGCCGACAATACTTTTTTCTCTTGCAGGCGTGATGGATTTATTCGTTCGCGGCTCTTATTTCCACACGGCGGAGCGCGGCATGATGCCCTTCGGGGCACGCATCCCGCGCTCTGTCTAAACCGCAACCCAACAACACACTTTCGGAGGTTTGAATGAAGAGACTGTTTGCAACCCTCGCGGCCATTCTTTTGCTGTGCGCCGCCGCCATGCTCACTAGTACACCCGCCTCAAGCGGACAGGGAG
>DASQLL010000415.1:0-2116 GCA_035630035.1 Pyrinomonadaceae bacterium
CGTGAAGCTGGGAGCGCGGGCATCCCTGCCCGCCTTGAGCGCCGCAGGCGCGAAGATGGACGCGCCAATAGGCGCGTTGGCGGGCAAGGATGCCCGCGCTCCCAGCGATAAGCGGTCGCACTCATTCGCAAATCGCTATAAAAGCGCAACCTAACAAGCCAAGGGATAGAGGTTGATGAGAGTGTTGAAGGGGAAAGTAGTAACCGGTGTCGGAAACTTCTCTTTCTGGATCGAGAAGCTACGTGACCATTACAGGGACAAGACCGGCATGCAACTATTCCCAGGCACCTTGAACATCGAGCTGGATAAGCCCTTTGATTTACCACGGGAGCGGGCACGCTTGGAGGCGCAGGAGTACGGCGGCACAGTCTCGGTCAATATCGTCCCTTGCAAAGTATTAGGCCGGCGGGCTGTCATTCTGCGGACGGACAAGGCCGACAGCGAGACGCAATCGAGGAAGATTATCGAAGTCGCCTGCGAAGTAAAGCTGCGGGAGCAACATCAATTGCGGGATGGGGACGTGATAGAAGTTGAGGTTGCGGATTAAAGGCGCCCCAAGGCGTCGCTGCTGCCGCCTAACGATTGCTTCCAGCCGACCCGCCTCAGCTTGCCTCTCATGTGCGCTGTTGCTCCCTTCGCGGGTTGTGTGTCCTCGTCGGCAGGCGGCTGCGGGGCGTTAGGTATGGCTGAGGGGCGAGAGACTTGCGGACTCCCGCCCCTTTGTTGCGTGCTATTGGCCCGTTCCTTTCTTGCTCGACTGGCATCGTGGCCTCGCGTAGTCGGACTTCTTCTTGCGTCCGTAGGTAAATGCCGCTCAGGGTCGGCTGCCATCTCGCGCGCTCCTCTCGAATGCGCTCTTAAAGTACGCCAAACGGCTCGCTTCTTCAACAAGTTCTACGGCCATCACGAAACGCTTGGGCGGCGCGCGCGGCAGGTTCGTGGCGCGTGTGTCGAGCGTGTATAATGCCCCGACTAATGCCCAGACTCCTGCGGTCGAGAGACTTTTTTAGCGCGGGCGTTCGTCCAACCTTTTATGCCCAGACGCACGGACATCCATAAAATTCTGATCATCGGCTCAGGCCCAATTGTCATCGGGCAGGGGTGCGAGTTCGACTACTCAGGGACGCAGGCGTGCAAGGCTCTGCGCGCCGAAGGGTTCGAGGTCGTTCTGGTCAACTCGAACCCGGCGACGATCATGACCGACCCTGAGACGGCAGACCGAACGTACATCGAGCCGCTCAACGTCGAAACGGTCGCGGCCATCATCCGGCACGAGCGCCCGGACGCTCTGCTCCCAACCGTCGGCGGGCAGACCGCGCTCAACCTCGCGATGGCTCTCGCGGACGCGGGGCTTCTCGATGAGCTCGGCGTCGAGATGATCGGCGCGAAGCGCGAGGCCATAAGCGTCGCCGAAGACCGCGAGCTGTTCAAGCGCGCGATGGAGGAGGAGGGTCTGCCGATGCCGCGCGGCGGCTTCGCGCACACTTGGGCGGAGGCCGAAAGACTCGTCGAGGAGACGGGCTACCCCGCGATCATTCGCCCAAGCTTCACGCTCGGCGGCACGGGCGGCGGCACCGCGTACAATCCCGAAGAGTTTGAAGAAATCGTGCGCGGCGGACTCGCGGCCTCGCCCGTCACGCAGGTTCTCATCGAAGAGTCCATACTCGGTTGGAAGGAGTTCGAGCTTGAGGTGATGCGCGACCTTGCGGACAACGTCGTCATCATCTGCTCGATAGAGAACTTCGACCCGATGGGCGTGCATACAGGCGACTCGATCACGGTCGCGCCCGCGCAGACCTTGACCGATGTCGAGTATCAACGCTTGCGCGACATCGCGATTCGCGTCATACGCAAGGTCGGCGTGGAGACGGGCGGCTCGAATATACAGTTCGGCATCAACCCTGAGAACGGCGACGTGCGCGTGTTCGAGATGAACCCGCGCGTGTCGCGCTCTTCCGCGCTCGCGTCGAAGGCGACGGGATTTCCCATCGCGAAGATCGCGGCGAAGCTCGCCGTCGGCTACACGCTCGACGAGATTCCGAACGACATCACGAAGAAGACGCCCGCCAGTTTCGAGCCGACGATTGATTACGTGGTGGCGAAGATTCCGAAGTGG
>DASQLL010000416.1:0-25874 GCA_035630035.1 Pyrinomonadaceae bacterium
CTGTCGTTGAGGTCGCTCATGCCGGTCGCCTGCGTGTAGATGAACGCGTGAGTGATGCCCGGCATGAACTCAAACTCGCCGACCGCTTGGCCGGAGTTGTTGATGTCGAATGCTCGGCTGTTGGCCCCGCCGGGCGCGTTCATGTCGAGCATCCCCGTCGCCTGCGACCAGAGGAATCCGTGGAACGGCGCGCTCGCGGAGCCTGACGCAAGGGTGGAGTAACCGACGACTTGTCCGCTCTCGTTGACCTGATAGGCTAAGCTGTTCGCGCCGCCGAGCGTGCCGAGGTCGGTCATCGTGCTGCCGCTCAGGATGTATGCGTGAGTGCCTGCGAACGCGCTGCCCGACGCCGTGCCTACGATCTGCCCGGCGTTGTTGACGCCGTAGGCCGCGCTTGAGTTACCGCCCGTAAACGGCTCTACCCTCACCATCCCCGTTGACTGCTGCCACACGAAGCCGCGGTCGGCCAGATTGCCTACCTCGGATTGGCCCACGACCGTGTTCGAGTCGTTGATGCTGAATGCCGTGGCGAACGTGCCGCCGGGGAGAGCGCCTATGTCCGTCTTGCCGGAGGCAGCCGTCCAGATGAAGGCGTGCACGCTGTTGTTGGCTGTCGCGGCGTTGCCGACCGCGGTCGCCGACGCGTTTATGCCGAACGCTCCGCCGCTACTGCCGCCGAAGGTTCCTATGTCGGTAATCTGCCCGTTGCTCCAGAAGAAGGGGCGGGGCGAGCCGTTTGCCGTCAAGGACGATTCGCCCACGACCCTGCCGCAGTTATCAACCGAGAAGGCTTTGCTAGTCGAGCCGCCGAGCGTGCCGAGGTCGGTGACAGTGTAGGTGACTGTCTGAGCCTGACCGCGCCGGATGGGGACGACGGGCGGGAGGAGGAGGGCCACCAAGCACACAAAAGCCAACTGCCACCTTTTGAGGTAACGCATCGAAAATTCCTTCAAAAACAATTAGGCAAAAGGGATTTTAATCCGTGAAAACGAGGTCGGTTCGGACAATCGGGGCGACCATTCAAGGTACATCGCCGAACCGAAGGGCGCTGGCCGAACGAAACTTTAGCCGCGGCGGAGCGACAAGTCAACCGATGAAACGATGAACGCGGAACGCTGAACGATGAACGATGAACTGAAAGGCAAGTCGTATTCAGTTCATCGTTCAGCGCTCTGACTTCAGCTTTTAGATGCTTCGGCAATAGCTTTAGATGCAGCGGCAATCGCCTCGTCGAAGATTTCGAGGGCAACGTCCACGTGCTCGCGCGCTAAGATGAGCGGCGGAGACCAACGGATGGTGTTGTGTCCCGCGCCGAGGACGATGAGGCCGCGATTGAAGCACTCGACCTCGACGCGGTCGCGAAGCTCGGGCGCGGGCGCGAGCGTCGCTCCGTCAGCGACGAACTCGACGCCCAACATCAAGCCGAAGCCGCGCACGTCGCCGATGCAGTCGTGCTTACGCATGAGCCGGCGCAAGCCGTCTTCGAGGTACGCGCCGACCTCCGCGCTGTTGGCGACAAGCTCGCGCTCAAGAAGCTCGATTGTCTTGAGCGCGGCTGCGAGCGCGACCGGGTTGCCGCCGAAGGTCGAGGCGTGCGCGCCCGGCTTCCAATTCATCAAGTCCGCACGCGCCACGCACGCGCCCATCGGCACGCCCGACGCGATGCCCTTCGCGAGCGTGATGATGTCGGGCTTCAGGCCGTAGTGGTCGCACGCGAACATCCGTCCGGTGCGCCCCATCCCCGACTGCACCTCGTCAACGATGAGAAGGATTCCTTCCCGGTCGCAGATGCGCCGCAGCCCTTCTAAAAACTCCTTCGGCGCGGGGACGTAACCGCCCTCGCCCTGCACCGCCTCGACGACTATTCCGGCGACCTCTTCCGGCGGGGTCGTCGTCTTGAACAGGCGATTCTCAATCCAGTCGAGGCACGCCGCCGCAGCCGTCGCGCCGTCGGTTCGTTCGCCCGTGAAGGGATGGCGGAAGGCGTTGGGGTAGGGGACGTGCACAACGTCGAGAAGCTGGCGCTTGAAGCCGCGACGCTGCGCCACTCTGGACGACGTGAGCGAGAGGCTTCCGAGCGTGCGACCGTGGAAGCTGTTGAAGAAGGCTATGAACTTCTCGCGTCCCGTGGCGTGCATCGCGAGCTTGAGCGCGGTCTCGACCGCCTCGGTGCCGCTGTTTGCGAAGTGCGTCTTCGTGGGCGAGGGGACTGGCACGATCTCGTCGAGCTTGCGCGCGAGGTCTGGCATGTGCCTGTAGAAGAAATCCGTCCCGCACATGTGTATGAGGCGCGCGGCCTGATCCTGTATGGCGGCGACGACCTCTGGGTGGCAGTGGCCCGTCGAGCAGACGGCGACGCCCGCGTTGCAGTCGAGGAACGTGTTGCCGTCAACGTCCGTCACCCACACGCCCTCGGCGTGATCCGCGACGAGCTGGTAGTTCGGGCGCGGGTAGGACGGCGTGACCCATTGCGCGTCCGCCTCGATGATCTCTTTGGCCTTCGGGCCGGGCAGAGCCGTCCGTATCTCCGGCCTCTTCGTGGGAACTGCTACTGACATAAAATCTTCTCCTTCGTTTGAAGCGAGGTGTGTTCGGTTGTGTCGAGTGGATTAAAGCGTCGAAGGAAAGAGGGCGGCTAGTCCGCGAAGAGGTTTGCGCGGGAGTCGAGCGGGCGCGAATGTAAGAGGAGTTTGCTCATTTGGCTTCTAAAATATACCCATATTCGCCCCCGGCGGCAATCTGTGGAAGGTGGGCTTAGAGGGTTATCAATCTTGAGCGTGAAGCGATGCAGCCTCACCGCAGAGGCGCAGAGGACGCAGAGTTCACGCAGAGAAAGACAAACCTCTGCGCCCCCTCCGCGCCCCCTCTGCGCCTCTGCGCCTCTGCGGTGAGTCCTTCGTCCATAACACTCAAGCGCGCGTGCCCGTGTACTTGATGGGCGGCGCGATGGGGAGCTTGACCTTGATCGTGCCGTTGATCGAGTTGTCCTCGACCTGCCCCTTGATGCTCGCCGCGTAGGGCTTGCCCTGAAATTCCATCGCCACGGTCGCGTCGAAGCCGTCGTGCGTGACGGTCAAATCTTCGAGCGGAGCTTTGCCGAGGCGCGAGTCAATCTCCGCGCGCAGAGCGCCGCCCGTGCCTTTGAAGACGAGCGTCGCGGGGTGCTTGCCGAACGGCGTCGCAACCTCAAGATTCCACGTTCCCACCAGATTCATATTTATTCCCCATGTCAGTTTTGATTCTGCTTGTTTAATTGTCTGTCTTACCCGCGCGCCGCGCCGTCGAAGTCATCAACGCGCTCGGCGTAGGGCGTGATCTGCTCGCGTATCTCTTCGGCGTCGCCGACGACGATGATGGCCGCGCGGTCGGGCGTGACGTAAGACTGGGCCACGCGCAGCACGTCCGCGGCGGTCACGCGCTGAATGTTGTCGCGGTAGGTTTCGAGATAGTCCGCCGCGAGGTCGTGCATTCTGATTTGCACGAGCTGGTCAACGAGTCCTTCCTGCGTTTCGAGCCGGATGGGGAAGATGCCGGTCAGGTATGTCTTTGCGTCGGTCAACTCCTTCGCTGAAACGTCCTCTGTGCGTATGCGCTCAAGCTCGTAGAAAATTTCTTTGAGCGACGCGCCCGTGACGGGGGAGCGCACCTCGGTCGTCGCGCGGAAAGAGCCTGCGTAGCGTCGCGCGTCGAGCTGCGTATACGCGCCGTAGGTGTAGCCCTTCTCCTCGCGCAGGTTCATGAAGAGGCGCGCGGAGGCCGTCCCGCCTAAGATCGTGTGCATGACGAGGACGGGGAAGTAGTCGGGGTGCGTGCGCGCGATGCCGGGATTGGCGACGACGATATTGGTCTGCGCCGAGCCGGGACGATTGACGACGAAGGCCGCGCGGGAGTCGCGGCTGGGCGGCGCGCTGAACTCCGGTTTCACGACCTCGCCGCGCTCCCACGCGCCGAAAAGTTCTTCGACGCGCGCGAGCATTTCTTCGCGGCGCACGTCGCCGACGACGAAGAGTGTGGCGTTGTTCGGGATGAAACGCGCGCGACGCTCCGCGATCAGACGCTCGCGCGTCAGCGCCTCGATGGATTCGGGCGTGGGCGAGACGACCGCGTATGGATGCTCGCCGAAGAGGACGCGCGAGACGGCCTCAGAGGCGAGGAAGGAGGGCTGTGCGCGCTGCGCGATCAGGTTCTGTTGCGCGTTGGCTTTGGCAAGCGCCAGCTCGTTTTCGGGGAAGGACGCTCTGAGCGTCACGTCGGCCAGAAGCTCCAGCGTCTCGCCCGTGAAGGTCGAGAGACAGGATGCGGCGACGGTAGTGTAGTCGGAGCTTGCGCCCGCCGAAAGAGTTGCGCCGATGCGCGCGACCTCTTCGGCTATCTGCCTGCTCGTGCGCGTCTCCGTCCCTTCGACGAGCATGTCGGTCATCGTGTCCGTAAGGCCGGGCAGATCGGGCGGGTCGAACGCGTCGCCGGTAGGGAAGGCGAGGCGGAAACTGACGAGCGGCAGACGGTCGTGCTCGACGACGACTACGCGAAGGCCGTTCGCAAGCATCGTCTCCCGCGGCGTCGGCAAATTGAGCGAGCGCGGCGCGAGCGGCGCGGGCGGCTGTCGGCGGAAGTCTTCTGTCTGAGTCACCATAATTTTGGTAACTCAGAAGTCAGAACGCTGAACGCTGAACTGAAGGGCAGTGGATTTAATTCAGCGTTCAGCGTTCTGACTTCTGAGTTCAGATGTCTGCCTGAGCTTGCTCCGTTTGCGCCGTCGGGTCGCCGTCGGCGGGCAGAGGGGGTTTGGTCGGCGGCGCGGGGTCTGCCGGCGGCGGAGTTGGAACTTGCGGCGGGGGAGCGCCGGGTTGTTCGGGCGTGCCGGGCGGCTCCGGCGCGGCTGGCGCAGGCTCGTCCGCGGCGTCGGCCATGTGCGCGGGCACGACCTCCATGACGGATTGCTCGTCGGTGAGAAGGAAGCGACCGGCGGCGCGCTTGATCTCTTCGGGCGTGACGGCGAGGTAGCGCTCAAGCTCCGTGTTGAAGAGCGTGGGGTCGCCGTCGTAGAGCGCGAACTCGGCGAGGCGTTGCGCGCGATAGAGCGTTGACTGGCGGTTGCGCGCGGTGTCGTTCAGAAGCGTGTTGCGTAGCTTCTCCATCTCCTCAGCCGTCGGGCCTTCCGTCGCGAGCCGCTTTATCTCCTCGTCAATCGTCGCGCGAATCTCCCCGGTCGAATGTCCCGGCTTCGGGATGGCGAAGACGTAGAGCGACGAAGGGCCGCGCCGCTCGCCGACGCCGCCCTGTATTGCGACGACCGACTCCTCGTCCTTGACGAGCCGCTGGTACATGCGCGAGCTGTCGCCGTCGAGCAGAAGGTCGCTCGCGAGCGAGAGCGCGTAGTAATCCTCAGTCCTGCGCGCGGGCGCTTTCCAGCCGAGCATGATCGCGGGAAGCTGCGCGAACTGGTCTCGGTAAGTCTCGCCGCGCGCGGCGACGCCTTCAGGCTCTACAACGTCGGCGCGCGGAGGCGTGGGCTGCGCCGCGATGGAGGCGAAATACTTTTCGACTAAAGAGCGCGCCTCCGCCGGGTCGAAGTCGCCCGTGATTGTCAGCACGGCGTTGTTCGGCGCGTAGTAGATTCGGAAGAACTCCTGCACGTCCTCGATGGTCGCGGCGTCGAGGTCTTCCATCGAGCCGATGGTCGAGTGCGCGTTCGCGGGATTTTTATAGATAAGCTCGTTCAGGCGGAGGAAGGCGTTCGAGTAGGGGCGGTTATCGTAGTTGAGCCGCTTCTCCTCTTTGACCGCGTCGCGCTGGTTGTCGAGGTTCTCCTGCGTCACCTTCAGAGAGCGCATGCGGTCGCTCTCAAGCCAGAGCGCGAGCGGAAGCTGGTTTGCGGGCAGCGTCTCGTAGTAGTTGGTTCGCTCCGAGGAGGTCGTCCCGTTCATCGTGCCGCCGTTATTGAAGACGTACTGGAAGTGGCCGGCCTTCGGCACGTTCTCCGACCCCTGAAACATCATGTGCTCGAACAGGTGCGCGAAGCCCGTTCGGCCCTCGCGCTCGTTGCGCGAGCCTACGTCGTAATAGACCGAGACCGAAACGACCGGCACCGAGTGGTCTTCGCTCAACACGACGCGCAGGCCGTTGGCGAGCGTGAACTGTTCAATAGGAATCTCAGGCAGCGTGAAAGTGGACAAACGAACCTCCGGCTCTACGAAAGGATGAAGGCGGAAGGATGAAGGATGAAGTAAAGACAGATGCCCAACAGCCGACTCTTCATCCTTCCGCCTTCATCCTTCATCCTTGTTCTCTGCCGATCATGCCGCGCAGCTCCGCGCGCAGGCGCTCGATCTCGGAGAGCTTCGTCGAGACGCGGTCGATGAGTTCCGACTGCGCCTTGATGCCTTCGTCAATGAGGAAGGCCGCGGCCTCGGCGCGGCTGCGGAAGACGCCCGCCTGAACGAGTTGATCGAGTCGCTCCTGCGCCTCGTGCGAGACCTTGACGGCGACGACGTAGTCGTCTTTTGCCGACAGCGCGCGCTCGATTGTGCGGCTGATGTCGCGCCCGATGGACGAGAGCGATTCGGGGATGCGCGAGGCCATCTCGCGCACGGACGAAGCGGTGCGCTCGCGTTCGTGCCCTTGCTCGCCGTCGTCTTCGGGAATCATCAGGTCGTCAATGGGTTCGAGTACTTCCGGGTCTTTTGGGCCTTCAGGGGTGCTCATTCTTCTCTAAACCTCCTTCGGCGAAGTCGGCCCGGCGCGCAGCGGCAGGCTTTGGGCTGACTCCTTGCATCTTCAACGCGAAATTGTTCGTGCAAACCGCTTGCGAACATTCTACGGGCGCTCGGAAACGAGCGCAAGCGAACGGAAGTCAGAAGTCAGAACGCTGAACGCTGAACTGAAAAGCCTGTGTCTTCAGTTCAGCGTTCAGCGTTCTGACTTCTGACTTTGTTTGCAACCCTTGCCGCATCTGCGCTCATCAATTACACTACACCGGCCCGCCTTTCGCGTGAGGCGGATTCAAAAATCTGGACGGCAGGACACCGACGAGCGTCGTGCCCGACAATCCGAGTCTTGGGTTTTTAACTGAGGTTTGTCCCTGTGAAAAAGAGAATCGCAACCGCCCTCGCGACGCTGCTTCTCCTCGCGGTCTCGCTCCCGGCCTTCGTCATCGCACAGCAGAGCAGCCCGCCGCCGCAGCCGCCATCCGCGCGCCGCAACGATCCCTCAACGTCCGTGCCCAACTCGCGCACGCGTCGCCCGGCGCGCACGGAGGCGACCGAAGGCGTCGAGGCCGACATAGCCGAGGCGCTGACCGTCATACAGGACAACTACGTTGACGGCAACAAGCTCAACTACAACGATGTCTTCAAGTCGTCAATCATCGGCATGCTACGCACGCTCGACCCGCACTCGAATTTCTACGACGCCAAAGAGTTCGAGGAGCAGAGGGCCGACTGGCGCAGTGAGTACTACGGCATCGGCGCGACCATCGGCGACCGCAAGATAGGCCCGACGACCGACACGTACATCCTCGCCACGTTCGAGGGCACGCCCGCCTTCCGCGCCGGTCTGCGCTTCGGCGACAAGATCACAGACATCAACGGCGAGTCGGTGAAGGGCAAGCCTTCGGGCGAGGTGCGCGACCGCCTGCGCGGCCCGCGCGGCACGTCCGTCAAGGTCACGGTCGAGCGCGCTTCGACCGGGCAGAAAGAGACCGTCGAGATAACGCGCGACGCAGTCCCGCAGCCGACCGTGCCCGACGCATACTTCATCAAGCCCGGCGTCGGCTACATAGACATGCAGCGCGGCTTCAACTACACGACAGCCGACGAGTTCGCCTCCGCGCTCGACTTCCTACGCACGCACGGGATGACGGGCCTCGTCGTTGACCTTCGCAACAACGGCGGCGGCATACTCGATCAGGCCGTGCGCGTCGCCGAGCGTTTCTTGCAGAGCGGCCAGACCATCCTGACGCAAAAAGGGCGCGGCACGCGCGGCATCGAGCGCGAGTACAAGTCGGAGAACCGCAACCCGGACCCGACGCCGCTCGTCGTCCTCGTCAACCGCGGCACGGCCTCGGCCTCGGAGATCGTCGCGGGCGCGTGGCAGGATCACGACCGCGCGCTCATCATCGGCGAGACCTCTTTCGGCAAGGGATTAGTCCAGAGCATCATGCCGCTTGAGTACGGCACGGCGCTCACGCTCACGACCTCGAAATACTACACGCCTTCGGGCCGCTTGATTCAGCGCGACTACTCGAATCAGGGCTTCTACGACTACATCTACGGGCGCGTGAACGGCACGCAGGACGACGCGCCGGTCGAGAAGCCGAAAGGCCCTGAGACGCACACGGACACGGGCCGACCCATCTACGGCGGCGGCGGCATCGCGCCGGACGAGGCCGTGAAGGCGCGCACGCTCTCGGCGCAGCAGGTGCGTTTGATTGACCCGATTTTCGCCTTCGCGCGCGAGATTGCGAACGGTCGCCTCGCGGGCTTCCCCGACTACAAGGTTCAGGGCATGCCCGACTTCGAGCACGACGTGAGGCCCAACGACTTCGTTATTGACGACCGCGTCTTCCGCGCGTTCAAGGACTTCGTCGCAGCCCGCGGCGAGGACTTCAAGGTGACGGAGGCGCAGCTCGACCGCAGCCGCGAGTTCATAGTGCGCCAGCTACGCTACGACCTGACGACCGCCGCCTACGGCTCGGTCAAGTCAACGCAGGTGCTTGTGCAGGACGACCCGCAGGTGACGAAGGGCATCGAGTCGCTCCCGCGCGCGCGCGACCTCGCGACGGCAGCCATGCGCGGGCGCAACCCCGCGACCAAGTCGTTTGAATAAATCAATCGTCGCCTGAAACGGGCGATGGCAACTCAAAAAGGAAGAGGCCCGTTGAGCATTACACTCAACCGGCCTCTTCCTTTTATTCATACGTGGCGGGATCGCCGCCGGGGCTTTGTCTTACCAAGCGCAGCCGTAGGCGCTCATGCTGGTCTTGGCCGTCTCCGCCGCTTGCTTGCACGCGGCAGCGAGCGTGCCCTTGGTCGAAGGGTTCGCGGCTAGGTCTTTCCAAGACTTGCGCCAAGTATCCAGAGATGCCTTGACAGTCGCTTGCGCCGCGGCGGGAACTTTGCCGCTGATGCACGCCTCGTACTTAGCGATGAAGTCATCGCACTCGGCCACGCCGACCTTGTCGGCACTCGCGGTGGTGGTCGAGGTGTTGGCCGCCGCCGTGTTGGTCGTCGCCGTGTTCGTCTTGGCGGCGTTGGTGTTTGCGGTGTTGGTTGTCGCCGTGTTGTCCGCGCCGCCGCCGCACGCGATCATGAGCATGCCGGTGGCAAGACATAGGGCGAGCAGGAAGATCAGTTTAGTGGACATCGGTCTGTTTTCTCTCCTTCAAGAAATGAAATTCAATAGGTGTCGAAATCCGCGCGAGCGCGCCGGAAGAGAGAAACTACATTCTCTTACGAGGTTGAAAGCGATGTCGGGCCGGCGCGTCGGTGAGTAAGGCTAATGCCGAAGGGCGTTTCCGTCAAGGGTAAAGAGGCGCGGGATTCAAGCGAAGCCGCCCGACGCGACGCGCTCGAAGAGTGCGCGCCAAAGACTACGCTCTACGATTCGCAGCCCTCTGCGGCTCCGGCTCCTGCTTCGGCGCAGGCTCGCGCTTCGCCTTCTCCTTGAGCCTCGCGAAATCAATCTCGTCCGAAGGGCGTATGTCCGCGTCCATCAGCCGCTCCATCTTTTCGAGCGTGTACGTGTTCTCTTCCGGGTCGCTCGATGCGACGCAGTCGGCGGGGATGACGAGGTTGAAGTCGCGCATGTACGCGTCGTGCGCGGTGAAGAGGACGCAGATGTCGGCAGTGAGGCCCGTCAGTATGAGCGTCTTGACGCCGAGGTAGCTGAGCAGCGTGTCGAGCGTCGTAGAGAAGAAGCCGGAGTGCTTCGGCTTTAGGACGAAGTAGTCGTCCTCGTCGGGCTTGAGCATCTCGGCGATGGGCTTGCCGCAAACGTCGTCTTCGAGGCAGTGCGCGAGAATCTTCTTGAAGTCCGACTGCCACTTGCCGAAGTTGTCGTTGACGTAGATGACGGGGACGCCCGCATCCTTCGCGCGCTTCTTCAGACGCGCGAGCCGCTCGGCCATCGGCAGCGCGTGGCGCAGAAGGTCTTGGCCGCTGCCGAACTCAAGGTCGTTGATGACATCAATCAGCAGCAGCGCGACATTCGACTTATCCGGCACGCTGCCGTGCAGGTCTTCATTCTTCGCGGGCATCACGCCTCCAAGATAAGATCAAAAATTATAAGGACAGGGGATGAGAGGATTATGCTGGCAGAGAGTGGCTGAGGCAAGTGGCAGGGGGAACAGCGGCGCGAGCGGACGCGGCGAGTCGGAAACGCGACCGTGAGGGAGCGTGTCATGTGATGCCGCGATGACACGCTCCCTCACGGTCGCGTTTCCGACTCGCCGGTTCGGCTAAGTCTGGTAGGCCGGGACGCGCGAGTCGCGCCTGCGCCAGACGGCGAGGAGCGCGCCCATGCCGAGCATGCCGACGAGGTGGTAGCCGTTGTTGATGAGATAGAGGCCGAGCGGCCTCTTCTCGAAAATAACGGTCTCCAGATTCGTCGTTATAACGAAGCCGAGCCAGAGCCAGAAGCCCGTCGCAAGCCCCGCGCGCAGCGTCTCCGCGCCGGTGAACTTGATGAAGTGGGCGAGGACGTATGCGAGCAGGAGCGAGCTTGCGAAGGCGATGGCGATCTCACGCCCCGCGCCCGCGGCCTGTATCGCCGCAACGTCTTCGGGCGTCCATCCCTTGAGCGAGATGAACGTGCGCGAGAAGAGCAGGGGCGAGTACCACAGCGCGCCGAGAATCCAGTAGGCGATTGCCGAGACGACGACCGCGGGGTAGTTGATCTTCATGCTTAATCTTCTCCTTTCGATGCGCTCACTACTGCGCTCCCGCGTTCACTGACTCGTGCGCGTGAACGACGCGCCAAGTGCTGCCCTGCCGGACGTAGACGCTCGTCACCTTGCCCGTCATGCTTATCACGCGCCCGCCGAAGTTGATGACGGAGGAGCTGTTGTAAGTGAGTATGGCCGTGTCGCCGTAGACCTGAACGCGCGGGTTGTACATCGAGAAGTCCTCGATCTTGTACATCTCCATTATCTTGTCGAACTTGGGAAGGAAGTTTTCCTTCGGGTCTGTCTCAAGATAAGGATTCATCGCGCCGAAGTAGGTCGAATCCTCCGCCATGAAGTCGGCGAAGAACGCCTTGTCCTTGCGCTGCCACGCGTCGAACGAAGCCTTCTCGCGTGCGATGACTGCGCGCGTGATCTCGTCGTTGTTGCGCTGCGAAGGGTCGGGCGCGGCGTAACCGCTGACGGCGGCGACGCCCCACGCGACGGCGAACAGAGCGAGGACGAAGAGGACGAGGGAGAGCCGGATTTTCATCTTGATGTTCCTTTCAAAGTTTGCGCCGAAGGGAGCCTGCGGCGCGCGCGCGAATCATCGCGCAACACATTCAGCGAGGCCGTTAAGACAGGCGTGCCTTCCTGCCGCGCGGGCGGTGAAGGGAAGCGGCTCAGGAGGCTTGGCCTTTGAGCGTGATGAGCGAGATGGCCGCGCCCGTGGGGTCGTTGATGACGCAGAAGCGCCCGACGTTCGGGATGTCCATCGGCGGGACGATAATCTTGCCGCCCAGTTCCGAGACCTGCTGCGCCTTCGCGTCCACGTCGTCCACGGCGACGTAGGCGATCCAGTGCGACGGCGTGCCCGCCATCTCCGGCCCCATCTTGTACATACCGCCGACGTGTTGGCCCGCGACGACGATCTCGCTGTAGACCATCGCTGCCCCCTCAGGTGCGCCTTCACACGTGCCTGTCACCTTCGACTCCTGAATCTCCCAACCCAGAAGCTCACGGTAGAAATTCTGCGCGGCCTCAAGGTCTGTGGTCGCAAGCTCGTTCCAGCAGAAAGCCCCGTTGGCGGGCATCTTGTGTTCGGACATAGAAACTCTCCTTTTCGTTGCGTAATGTGTCGGAATGCTTTTCTGATCTCGACTCCGGTTAACACTCAACGCGACTCGCGCAAACGCGCGGAGCGAGGCGCGAAGGGCAAAGCTCGAAAGCGTCCGCCTAACGACAGGCAGACCGGCGCGAGGATTTACTTGCGAGGGTTAGAAAGAAAGCTTGAGAGCGAAAACGACTGAGCTAAAATAAAAGGTGAGTTCCCGACGCGGTCGAAAACTCACCTTTCAAACCCACCCCTTGCTCGTTCGGAAATCAGGAGGCAGACGGCAGGGGCAGGAGGCAGGTTAAGAGATTCCGCTTTGAAATCTTGTTTGAAATCTTGAATCTCAAATCTCAAATCCGAGATTTCCTAACTGCCTCCTGCCGTCTGCTCCTGCCTCCTGATTTGTGTTCCTTCTTAAAATTTGCTCGGCCCTTAATCGTTCGGGCCACTCACTCAAAAAGTCAGGAGAACATTACCTAGCGCGGCCCGCTTAGTGCGCGGCGAGCCACTCGCTGAAAATCCGCGACTCTTCGATCTTGCCGCTCCAACGCGCGCGGTTTTTGCCCGTGAGAGCCAGTACCATCGCCTGATGCTGCCCGGCGCGGTCGCCGAGCCGCTCGAAGTAGTTGAAGAGCCGGTCTATGCGCGCCACGGATTCGCGCGCGGCCTCGACGTTTCGGAAGTGCAGAACGTTGCGGAAAAAACGCGTGTAGACGTTCTGCTCTTTGCCCGTCGTCGTGTAGAGGTCGAAGTAGCCGTCAAGATGCCCCGCCGTCTGCAAGACCTGCGCGACGTAGGACGGGCGCGCTTTAACCCTGTGCACGATGTCGGCGATGTCGGTCGTGCCCTGTTCGTAGAGCGAGAGAATCTGCTCCTTCTTCGTCTTTAACTCGAATGCCTCTTCGGCGTTGGCCGCATTACCCGCCGTGCGCTCGACCGCCGCCGCCTTGCGAGCCGCTTTCGGCGCGTCGGCGTAGTCAAGCTCAAGCGCGAGCGGCTTCATCTCTTTGATCATCTCTTCGGTCGTCATAACTTTTCACCCCCTTGAAACAGTGAGCAGTGAGCCGTAAGCAGTTTTTCAAAGGTGCGGACGGTGAGCAGTGAAGCCTACTGCTCACCGCTCACCGCTCACTGCTTACTGCATCAGCTCGCGCGGCGAACCTCGAAGTTCTGCTCCGTCTGGAGCCGCTTGAGGTGATCAATGAAGCTCGACGCGGCGCGCTTCGACAGCTCCTCCGTGCGGACGCGCATCACGGCCTGACTCTCCTCGTCGTGGTCAATTCCGGCCTCGCGCGCGAGAGCGCGGATCATGCCGAGCTGTTTGGGCGTGACGAGGTCGGCCATGCTCTTTGCGAGCGGGTCGCGCGGGAACTCGCCGGGCTGCGGCCCCTGCCCCTGCGTTTCGATAACGTCGGACTCGCGCTGGTAAAGCTCGCGCGCTATGCCGAACTTGATCGCGGCGCGCTTCAAGGCGTCGTGCTCGGCCTTCTTGATGCCGGTCTCGTTGTCTGCGTTACCCGTGCCGACGCCCTCGCGCGTCACTCCGTCAATCGAGATGGCGGCGGTGACGGCGACCATGTCGCCGATCTGGACGATGCCGCGAACCGAGTGCGACCAAGTGGGCGCGACGCGGTCGAGGATGTCCGCGACTGCGTGCCACTCGACGTACTCGACCATGTGCTTGTTGCCCTGACGGTCAGTCCAGCCCTCGCGCGTCTTGATGAGGCGCGGGTCAACGGGCTGCTTCAAGGTGCTCAAGGTCTTCGCGAACGAGAGCGGCACTACCTGCGCGCTCTGCTGCTGGTCGGCGTACTCGTCCGCCGTGATGAACTCCTGCTCGTCGGCAGTCGTCTGAACGTGTGCGGTTGCTTTCTTCGTCATTGCTTGCTCCTTGTCTTCGTTGTCCGCGAGCGAACGTAGGGGAGTTGCTTCCGCTAGGGGCTTTGCGGCCTCTGGCCTTGCTGTCTCCGGCTGCTCGTTCTGCTCCCGTGCGAAGCGCGGCGTTTTGCGCGAAAGTTTGATTTCCGCGGCAGCCTCGCCGTGCTTCTCGGATGCGGGTTGCGTGTTTGTGTTGGGCGTCTCCGCCGCAACGACGTTCTCTGCGTGCGCGCCCTGCGCCTGCGGGGCGGTCTGTTTCGCCGAAGGCTTCGCGCTAGCGGCGGCCTCCGTGCTCTTGTTCAAAACGGCGTGCTTGACGGCGAGTATGTGCTCGCAGCGGTAGTTCGGCTCGGTGGCCGACTGCTCCTCGAACTCGAGGCATGTGCAGCGAACCTTGCCCGCCTCGTCGCGCCAGACCTCGTAAGAGGCGCGGCGTCCGCGAAGCGTCGGCGTCGTGACGCGGAAGCGGTCGCCCTCGCGGTTCACAAGACCCATCGCGGCGATCCCCTGCGCGCGCTTGTCGCGCATCAAAGCTTTCTTGTCGAGTACGGCTGCCATTGCGTTAATCCTCCGTCAAACTTCCAAGCTCTAACTTCAGGCCGCCTTCTCCGCGGGCAGATGCTTCACCCGCTCGACGGCTTCGGCTGCGTGCGGCGTGTGCAGAGAGCGCTCCTGCAAGCGCCTTTCAAGCTCTACGACGCGCCGCTCCAAATCTTCGACCCTACGACCCTGCCGGTGCAGCGTCTTGAAAAGGCCGTCGAATGTCTCCCAGATTGCGTCGCTCACCTTTGTGTTTCACCCCTTCAAATCAGTAGCAGCCGCGTGTTTACTGAACCGCTCTGTTTCATACGTGAAACAGTGTACCACGGGTTCCCACTTGTTGCAAGCATAAAACAAGGTCTTGCGTAGGAAATTTTCTTGTGATATGTTCAGGGCTGCAAAGTGGGCGCGGGCAGTCCGTGTGGGCTTGCATGCGCGCCCTCGAAGGAGGCCAAGAGATGGCAGAACAGTCGAAAAGCTTAGTAAATACGGTAGAATTAGGGCGCGCCATACGTCGCAAGCGCGAGGAGATGGGCCTTAGCCTGAGGGACGTTGCGGACGAGACGAAGGTTTCGGCCTCGACGCTTTCGCGCATCGAGAACGGCACGGGCAAGCCCGACGCCGACAACATCGCGCGTCTGACGGACTGGCTCAAGATGCCCATGGAGCGCGTCATGGGCGCGCGCCAGACCGAAGAAGGTTCGGACAACACAGCGGTCGTATACTTCCCGCACGAGGCCACGCCCGACATCGTCGAGGCGCACCTGCGCGCCGACCGCAACCTCAACCCCGACACCGCCAAGGCCCTCGCCGAACTCTTCCGCGTCGCCTACACGCAGTTCAGCGCGCCCGGCCAAGACACACGCGGGCGCAAGGGTCGGAAGTAGCAGGCAAGTTCGGCACAGAAGTTTTACATACGGGGCGCTCGACTCAGGCGGGTTGAGCGCCTGTATTGTTTCCAATGCCATCAACGTAGGGAGGTTAGATATGAAAGTTTTTCAATTGGTCAAGACAGTTCTTGATGAATTGTATTCTCAGATTTCGGCTACAACTGAAGCGTCGAAAGATGATGAAATAAGAGCAATGATGGATTTTCTTGGGGACGAGTATAAAAAGCTTGCCAAAGGGGTAAGCATCAATTACAGCGCAGAAATAACACGCTTCGCTTATATCTATAAGTACGTGACAGCTCATGCTAATTTTGTCTATCAAGTAATTCGCGGCTCATCTGATCTGGTAGCATTATTCGACCGTGAAAAGGTTAACGTGACTTGCATAGGTGGTGGGCCGGGTAGTGACTTTATTGGCATTCTAAAGTTCATAGCCAAGGAGGGGAATACACAACACTTAATTTGCAAACTTTTTGATAGAGAGCCTGCTTGGGCTGAATGCTGGGAGGACGTTGATGAAAAGCTGGAAGCCAAGCTTCGTGTGTCGACCTCTTTCCAAATATTCGATGTTACGGACAAGCAGACTTGGGCAGATAAGAAGAAGTATTTGAACGCAGACTTATTTACGATGATCTACTTTATGTCTGAGATTGGTAGCCATCGTGTTAATGCGGAAGCCTTTTTCTCTAACTTATTCAATGAGGCGAAAGAAGGAGCGCTTTTTCTTTATATTGACAACAATGATCCTCAATTCTACGGATGGTTTGACTCTTTAGCCGCCGCCCATTCACTTACTATTTTGCAGTCAGAGGGTGTGTACATGCATATAGATGATTATGATGAAGAGAAGACAGATTTGGCTGACTACTGGAATAAATTTAGCAACCCTAGGCTGACAGGGCGTCTCGCTTTCCGAGTTTGCCGAAAGGGGTAAGGTTTTTCGTCATGAAATCGGAGCGTAAGGATCAATTATTTCTTGGGTTCGAGGCTGAGCAAGATTTGGCTGAGTATCCGAAAGCTGACTCTGTACTCATGCCTGATGCGGACGTTGTTCTTTTCCGGGATTTCTTCGAGAAAGAAGAAAGTGACCTGCTTTTTGTGGAGCTGCTAAATAAGATTGAGTGGAAACAAGATCGAATTAAGTATTACGGAAAAGAAATGGATTTACCAAGACTTACAGCTTGGTATGGTGACTCAGGCGCATCTTATACCTACTCAAATATCTCGATGAACTCGACTGTTTGGACGCCCACGTTGATGTGCATTAAAGAGAAAATTGAAAAAATGACGGGAGCAAGTTTCAATAGTGTCCTTCTAAATTACTACCGACATGGTAGAGACAGTGTTTCTTGGCATCGAGATAACGAACCTGAATTGGGGAAGAATCCAGTCATTGCCTCTGTGAGCTTCGGAGAAACAAGACGTTTTCAATTCAAGCACATTAAGAGAAAAGAATTGGGTAGAGTTGATGTTGAGCTAACGCACGGAAGCCTCCTAGTTATGCAAGGCACAACACAGGAATTTTGGTTACACCAAATCCCAAAAACATCAAAACCGATTAAGCCAAGAGTAAATCTAACCTTCAGAAGAATTTTGGAAAAAGTTTAATGAAGTTAAGAGAGAGGGGGTTTATGGCAACAAGAGAGGAAATCAAGTCTGAGGTCGAGAAAGTTCCAGAGCAGCGGCTGGAAGAGCTTTACTGCGTCGTCAAGGCTTTCTCGCAGGATAAGCCTGCTGGCGCGAAGGGTGGCTTTTTGTCGAGGCTCAGCCGCATCAAGATTGATGGGCCGGAGGACTGGGCCGCCAATTTTGATCAGTATCTATATGGCAGAGATGAGCCGGAATACTCACTCGACTTAATCAAAGAGCCAAATCCCGAATACGAAGGAAAATGACGTTCGGCCAGAATGAGTGTCGAACGTCCAGCGAAAACCTTAAGCTCCCGATCAGTTCAAAACAACAAAGGAGAGAATCATGTCTAACGAAGTGAAGCCTATTCCAGAGGGATACCACAGCGTAACGCCGTACATCATCGTGAACGACGGGGCGCGCGCCATAGAGTTTTACAAGCAGGCGTTCGGCGCGACGGAGTTGTTTCGCATGGACGCGCCCGGCGGGAAGATCGGGCACGCCGAGATCAGGATCGGTGATTCAAACATCATGCTCGCGGACGAGCACCCGGAGATGAACGCGCGCAGCCCGCAGACGATAGGCGGCTCGCCGGTGAGCCTCATGCTCTACGTCGCGGACGTGGACGCGACCGTGGGCAAGGCAATCGAGGCGGGCGCGAAGCTGACGCGGCCCGTCGCGAATCAGTTCTACGGCGACCGGACGGGCGGCATCGAAGACCCCTTCGGACACGCTTGGTACGTCGCAACGCACGTCGAGGACATTGCGCCCGAAGAGTTGAAGAAGCGCGCCGCCGCCGCGCATCAGGGCGGTGCGTGAAATGAAGAATGAAAACAGTCCGCTAAGGCAGGTATAATCCGAGCCGTGGACACGGAGAAGCTGCCGCCGACGTTCAAGGGTAGACAGTACGAGGTTCGCGCGCTGGGGTTGCGCGACTTCGCTGGACTGCGCCGCGACGACGAGCCGCTCGACCCGTTCGAGCTTGCACACTTCGCGCGCCTGATGGTCATCAACTTCGACGAGATCATGGGGCTTTCGGAAGAGACGCGCGAGCATCTTCTGGGCGTCGGCGTCAACGACTGGTCGGGCGGCACCGCTTCGCGTCCTCTGCCGAACGGCTGGCGGCTCGTCATACTCAACCCGAAGCACGGGCGCGCGCGCAACAACGCGACGCTGATGGAGGAAGTCTGCCACGTCTTCCTCGGCCACAAGGCGAACCGCCTCTCAATCATCGCGCAGAACAAGCAGGGCAAAACGGTCGCGCGCGACTACAACGAGGCGGATGAAGAGGCGGCCTACGCCGTCGGCGCTTCGGCGCTCGTCCCTTACTCCGGCCTGCGACGTATGGTCGAGCGCGGCAAATCTTCGATAGAGATAGCGCGCCATTTTCAAGTGAGCCGCGAGCTTGTCGAGTACCGAATGAAGGTCTGCCGCCTTTGGGCCGACTACCGCGCGCGACACCCCGAAGAGGACGCCGCGCGCGAGTTGCGCCGCAGGACTTTCGCGGCGGGAAACGGCAGCCGCACAGGGGGCACGTCAAAAGATAGTTAATTCACCGCCGCAGTCGCAGACCGCTTTACACGCGCCCGACTCTTTCCTTTTCGCCTCACGTTGATTACTTTCTCACGCATGCGGCATGACGGCGATGTCACAGACCAACTGCGTGAGTTGCGCGACGAGATCAAGCGTCGGATTGATTACCGCTCCTTCTACCTGCGCTACTGCCCCGACGCGCGACAGTCCGGCGCGCGCCTGCAAACGCTCTGCCCGATTCCAGCGCACGCGCACAGCGGCAAGGGACATCCGAGCCTGTCCGTTGACCTGCAACAAGGACTCTTCAACTGCTTCTCGCGCAGTGAGGGCGGCGATGCAATCACCTTCTACGAGTTGATGCACGGCGTCAGCTACGCCAAAGCCGTGCGCGAACTAGCGCGCGAGCTGGGCCTCGCGGGCGGAAGGCGTCGCCAGCCCTCGCTCGCCGCGCGCGCCGCGCCCGACGCCTCGGAGCTTGAGAGCTTCGAGCCGCTCGACGCGGAGCAAACGAGCGAGGTCTGCGCGCGCTTCCTCGAAGTGTGCCGCGCCGAAGATCAGCTCGAAGGCTTCAGCTATCTCGCGCGCCGGGGCATAGACGCGCGCATGGCGCGGCGCGTGGGCGTAACGTACTTCCCGCGCCGCGCCTACAGTCGCGTGATGCGGCGCATGCGCGAGAGCTTCGCGGTCGAGCTACTTCAACGCGGCGGCCTGTTCAACCGGCGCGAGCGCCTTACGTTTTACACGCACCGTCTGCTCTTTCCCTTTATCGTCGAGGGACGAGCGCGCTACCTTCAGGCGCGCACGACAGCCGCCGGAGTCGAGCCGCGCTGGCACAACATGCGAGGCCACGTCCCCGCGCTCTACAACGTGGACGCGCTCACGCCCCTTGCCACAGACTCGGTCGTCTATCTTGTCGAGGGCTTCACGGACACGCTCACGCTCACGTCGCACGGCTTCAACGCGGTCGGCCTCGTCGGCGCGGGCGGGCTGAAAGAGGACTGGCTCGCGCCGCTCGCGCGCTTCCGCGTCGTCGCCGCGCTCGACCCCGACGCCGCGGGCCGCCGAGCCTCCGCGCGCTACGAAGAGATGTTCGCGCGCCGACAGTTGCGCCTCGCCTCCGTCAAACTGTCCGCCGACGTTAACGACTTCTTCCGACAGCACGCGGCGGCGTCGCTCGAACTTGAGCTGTTGACGGAAGCGGCTATTGAAAGTCAGAAGTCAGAACGCTGAACGCTGAACTGAAAGACATCTTGTATTCAGTTCAGCGTTCAGCGTTCTGACTTCTGACTTTGCTATAATCTTCCGCTTATGCCCGAAGAGACCGCGAACATAAAGAGAGCGCCGGCGTTGACCGTGACGGAAAAGCTGCGACTGCTTCTTGAGATTACGAGGAAGATCAGTCGCTCGCTCAACCTCGAAGAGGTTCTGGCGCAGGTGATGGACACGCTCGACTCGCTTCTGCCTTACGACGCCGCGGGCATCTACATCATCCGACGCGACCCGCACCTGAGCGAGGGCGGCACGTCCACGCTCGTCTTTCACGCGGAGGCCGTGCGCGGCTACGACATAGAGGAGCTTCTGGAGCTTCGGCTCAAGCTCGGCGAGGGCCTCATCGGCTGGGTCGCGCAGAAGGCCGAAGCCATCATCGTGCCCGACGTGCGCGAGGACGCGCGCTACGTCAACGCGCGCAAGGAGACGCGCTCCGAGATGGTCGCGCCGATCATCGTCAACGACGAGGTCATAGGCGTCTTCGATCTTGAGTCCGACGACCTCAACGCCTACGCGGAAGACGACGAGCAAATTCTTCTTCTGCTCGCGTCGCAGGTGGCGATCATCGTCGAGAAGGCAATGCTGCACGAGCAACTTGTCGAGAAGAAGCGGCTCGAAGCGCAGCTCGAAGTCGCACGTCAGGTGCAGCTCGCGCTCCTGCCCGACCACGACCCCGTCATCGAAGGCTTCGACATCTCCGCGTACAACTTTTCGACCGAGGAGGTTTCGGGCGACTACTACGACTTCGTCAAGCCCTTCGACGATCATCTCGGCCTCGTCATCGCGGACGTGTCCGGCAAAGGCGTTCCCGCATCCTTGCTGATGGCATTCCTGCGAGCTTCGCTGCGCGCCGCCATACACATCGGCTACGCGCCGAACGTCGCGGCGGCCAAGGTCAACTACCTTCTGTGGGAGTCAATCGAGCAGCATCAGTTCGTGACGGCCTTCTACGGGATGCTCGACGCGACGAACCGCACGCTCGCCTTCGTCAACGCGGGACACAACCCGCTGCTCGTGCTAAACGGCGACGGCAGCCACCGCTTCGTCGAACGCGGCGGCCTCCCCTTGGGTCTCTTCAGAGACACGCGCTACTACGAATACTATCTGCCGATTGACGCGAGCCAAATCCTAGTCCTCTACACGGACGGCGCGACCGAGGCGACAAGCCCCGAAGGCGAAGAGTACGGGCGCGACCGCCTCGTCAAAGCCGTCAGCGCGTGCCGCGAACGCCGCGCGCGCGAGATGATTGACTACATCTACAACGACGTGTTCGAGTGGACGGGCGGGCGCGGCGCGACCGACGACGTGACCTTTGTCATCATCAAGGCGCTGTGAGACTGCTTTGGGCGGAAACCCGACCGTCAGGGAGGGTGTCATGCGATGCCGTGGTGACACCCTCCCTGACGGTCGGGTTTCCGCCTCGAAACTGTGTGTCAGGCCGCATCGTATTTCAAAGTATCACGACGCGGAGGCCGAACATGCATTGCCCGAACTGCGGGACGAAGACTTCGACGGAACAGAAATTCTGCCGCGCCTGCGGCCTGAGCCTCGACGAGCTTGCGCGGATGCTCACCGAGCAGCTCCCCGAAGCGAGGGCGCGACTGCTTGAGCGTCAGCAAAAGGTCGAGCGTTGGCTCGGTCGCGTCTCCGGGGCCTTCGTCGCGATGTTTGTCTGCGCGATCATCGTCGCCGTCGTCTGGGGCGTCATCATCGCGAAGGGGCAAATCCTCGGCGGCCTCCTTTTCCTGGCTTTCATCATCGGGGCGGTGGCCTCGCTCTCGCTCGTCTACTACAACGAGTCGCTGAAAGAGAAACTGGGCCAGCCCCCCGCGCCTAATCCATCTCTGCCTGACCCAGCGCCGACCGGGAAACTCCTGCCCGAGCCTCGCTTCGAGCCTGTGCCGAGCGTGACGGAGAGGACGACCGATCTGTTGGCAGTAGAAGAAGGGCGGGGCGCGAAGAGCGGAAGGCAGTAGGCAGGAGCAAGGAGGCAGGAGCAGGCGGCAGTAGGCAGGTAAAAGCAAAGACGGTTAGCTTCATATTCGACAAAGAAGAAAGGCAGTCAAGATTCTCATCAATCTTGACTGCCTTCTTTTCCTGCCTCCTGCTCCTGCCTCCTGCCTCCCGTCTCTCAGTGCGTCGTCACGGACTCGTGCGCGTGGTCGCCGCCGGGCGCGAGCGGCGCGCGGTAGTCGCCGAAGCGAAACTCCGCTTCGGGGGCATTGAAGCTGTAAACGTCGAAGCCGTAGGCGTCGAAGTAGGCCACCAGATCGTCTGCCGAGCGCAAGAAAATCGCGGGCGTGAAACCAGCATCGGCGCGAATCTCCAGAAGGCGCTCGACAATCTCCAGAGGGGCGAAAACTCTCACGGGATCGCGGTACGTTGCCATAATGTTGCTCACGCCTCCTTGTCGAAAGTCTGCGGAACGAACTTTTCGTCGAGCTAACCGAAGCGCGTCCCGCGCCTTGCACTAACTCTGATGTACGCTGAAGCGGGCACGGTTGTTTGCACTCCGAGTGTCTTTTCAGTTACGACGTTTAAAGGAAGTTTCGCCGCACCCTACCCGATTCGAGCATGTCGCGGGAGCGAGGCTCGCCAAAAATCGCGCCGATACCTCTTGCCAACGGGCCTGCGTTTCTGTCATCTTAGTTATGTGGTTTGCGGCGAGCCGAGCCGCCCCCCCAAATGCTTTTGCCTCGCCCTTAAATCTCACGACCCGAAGCACAACCCGGAGCGATCTTTAATGAGCACACAGCAACCCTCTTTTACTGCCCAGCCGCCCGCGAGCGCCCAGCCGCAACTCAACTTCCTCAACGTCCTGCAACGAATGCTGTCGGTCTCCGACAAGGTGAGCGACCTCATCTTCTCCCCCGGTCGCGCGCCGCAGGTCGAGCTGATGGGAGAGTTGCAGCCCGTCCCCGTTCCCGGCCTCGAAAAACTTCTGCCCGCGCACACCGCCTCGCTCGCGAAGCTCATCATAGGCAATCATCTGACGGCGGGTGAGACGCTTGAGAAGACCGGCTCGGCAGACGTTTCTTTCAGCGCGCCGGGCTTAACACGTTTCCGCGTCAACATCTTCATGCAGCGCGGCACGCACGCCATCGTCATGCGCGTTATCCCGCCGCGACCGCCGCAGTGGAGCGACTTCAATCTGCCCGAAGTGCTCAAGGAGATCGCGCACTTAAAGAACGGCCTCGTGCTGGTCACAGGCCCCACCGGATCGGGCAAGTCAACGACGCTCGCAGCCGTCATTGACCTCATCAACGAGTCGAAGGCTTACCACATCGTCACCATCGAAGACCCCATCGAGTTCCTGCACGCGCACAAAAACTCGACCGTACACCAGCGCGAGCTTCACTCCGACACGCCGAGTTTCGCGCTCGCGCTCCGCGCCGCGCTCCGTCAAGCGCCGAAGGTCATTCTCGTCGGCGAAATGCGCGACCGCGAGACCATCGAAGTCGCGCTCGAAGCCGCCGAGACGGGCCACCTCGTCCTCTCGACCCTGCACACGATTGACGCGTCGAAAACCGTTGACCGCATCATCGGCGTCTTCCCCAAGAACGAGGAGCAGTCCATTCGCACGCGTCTCGCGCAATCGTTCCGCTTCATCGTCTCGCAGAGGCTGCTGCCGCGCGCAGACCGTCAGGGGCGCATGGCCGCAATCGAGATTCTCAAATCCACGGCGCGCACGCGCGAGTACATGGAGCACGGCGAGCGCGAAGGCCGCTCGCTGATTGACGCGATGGAACAGGGCGACATGGACGGCATGCAGACCTTCGACGGCGTCCTCGAAAAGCTCATCCGCGACGGCGCGGTCAAAAAGGAAGAGGGGCTGGCCTACGCAACGAACCCCGGCAACCTTCTCCTACGGCTCAGCGATCTGGGCGGCAGCGCCTCTGCGTCGGCCCTATCCCCGAACGGAAGCGGCGGCTCGATGCTCGACATGATCGAATAAGTTACGCGGCCCGCGTCCGAGACGGTTTGCATCCCGCAGGGACGGTTGAAAGTAGCCCGGCGATTTATCGCTGGGAGTAGGACGAAGAAAACAAACCAGAGTCCCGTAGGGACGACTGAACAGGATGCTCTGCACTTTCTTTCAGTCGTCCCTACGGGACTCCGTTTTGTTTATCTGTCTTCTTCCCAGCGATAAATCGCCGGGCTACTTTCAACCGCCCCTGACGGGGCTGATTGCCTAAGCCGCTTGCTGCTAAACTGTCGGAGCAACGAGCGTCGTAAGCAAATTGACGGCAACCGGCACGTTGTCGGTGAGGCATCAAAACGCCGTGGCTCATTCAGGGCACAAGTCGAACTCAAACGGGCTGCGGTCGCGCCTCGCGGCTCTGCTCGCTCTATCGCTGTCGCTCGTTTCGACGGCGGGCGTCGCGCGCATTGCGGCCTCGCAGTCGAGCGATGGCGGCGCAGGCGCGGGATACGTCAGCGTCGCGATGCCTGCGAGCGGCGAGGTGTCGGTCGAGAACCGCCGGGGCGGCGTTCGTGTAGAAGTCTGGGCGGAGGATTACGTCGCCGTCTCTGCCGCGATGCAAGCGCCGAAAGGCTCTGCGCGACGAAAACTCCCGGTCGCAATCGAGCGCGGCGAAAGTTCTCTGACGATCCGTGTGGAGCGCGCGACCGGCGCGCGACCGCCGCGCGTTGACCTCAAGCTGCGCGTCCCCGCATCGGCGCGTCTGAAGGTCTCAACGTCGGACGGCGAGCTTGAGATCGTCGGCGTGCCTGCCTCTCTCTCGGCGCAGACGCTTTCGGGCGACCTGCGACTCTCGGCCCTTCTACCGCTCGACGCGAGCGTGACGGCGCAATCTTTAAACGGGACGGTGGCGCTCGGCGAGGGCGTCGAAGCATCGGGCGCGGGCGCTCGCGTTGTGCGCGGGAAGTTTCAGGCCCGCTTGGGCGCGGGCACGCGCGCCGTCAATCTGTTTTCAGGCCGTGGGCGCATCACCGTGGCGGCGCTACGGGAAGCGACGGAAGCGAGCGCGAGCGCGAGGCCCTTCGCGCGAAAGCCGCGCGTGGATGATGAGCAGGATAGCGGCCCAATCGCGCCCGGCCCGGCGCGGACGCCGCAGCCCGCGCAGACGCCGCAGGAGGTTGACGAGGACGAGGTCGTGCGCGTCGAGTCCGACCTCGTGACGCTCAACTTCTCCGTCGTTGAACGTGCGAGCGGGCGAGGGCTTGCCGGTCTCGCGTCGAGCGATTTTAAAATTTATGAGGACAACGTCGAACAGCGCGTCGAGCATTTCGAGTCGGCTGAAGCGCCGTTCGACCTTCTGCTTCTGCTCGATCTCTCAGGCTCTACGGCCCGCGTGACAGACATCATACGCGCCGCCGCGCGCCGCTTCGTCGCCGCCACCAGACCGCAAGACCGCATCGCCATCATCACCTTCGCGGGCGAGACTCAAATCGTCGCGCCGCCCACGAGCGACCGCGCCTCTTTGCGCGAAAGCATTGACCGCATCGCCGCGCCCGCGGGCGACACGCGCCTCTACGACTCGCTCGCGTCCGCGCTCGATTACATGACTCGGCGCGCAGACCCGACGCGCCGACGCGCCGTCATACTGATGAGCGACGGCCTCGACTCGACGCTCCCGAACGTCACGGGCACAGGCTCGACCGCCACTTACGACGACGTGCGGAGCCGCGTGCAGGAGTTCGACGGCATCGTCTACGCCGTCTGGACGAACACCGAATACTACGAGGCCTTCAGCCCCGACGACATACAACCCGAAACCTTCGACCTCGCGCACGACCGCATGGAGGAGTTTGCCGCTGCCGGCGGCGGTGCATTCTACGAGGTTGAAAAACTCGAAGACCTCGCGGGCGCATACGAGCGCGTCGTCGCAGACCTCGGCACGGTCTACAGCCTCTCCTACAACCCTACGAATAAGCAGCGCGACGGTCGCTGGCGCGCAATCCGCGTCCGCCTCCCGCGACTCACCGACGCTGTGGCGCGCGGCAGGCGCGGCTACTTCGCGAAATGAAAGTCAGAAGTCGGAACGCTGAACGATGAACTGAAAGACAGTTGCCCTTCAGTTCATCGTTCATCGTTCCGACTTCTGACTTTTTCTTAGAGCTGGTTGCAAAATTAAAGGAACTGAAGTGTAAGAAAGCATAAGATAGAGGCTTGATTCTG